>NZ_JCAMRN010000011.1:0-52244 GCF_059620965.1 Geobacter sp. PheSNFMC | reverse complement strand
ACGGCGGGGAAGCGGCCCACGGTACGGACGGCCCGCAGCGCCGCGTTGTCCAGGAGCGCGTGGCTCGAGGAACGGGCCACCTCATCGCGCCGGACAGCGCCGCTGCGGGCCAGGACCACGCGTACGACGGCGGTCCCCTCCATCCGTCCCCGGCGGGCCAGGGGCGGGTATTCCTTGCACCGCTCGATGAGCCCCCTGAGCACGGATTGGTAACCCACGCGGATCCGGCCGGCATCGGCCGCGCCAGTGGAGGCTGCCAAGGGTTCGGGGCTGCGGACTGCCGGCACCGTTACCTGCGGACCATCGCCCCGTGCCGGCGGCACTGCCGCCTGAACCGGTTGTGGATGAGCCAGGGGTACCATCATGGCGGAAGACGGAGGAGCCACCGCACCTGCCGGATCCGCGGCAAGGGGGGCAATGGCAGGTGCTGTCGGCAGGGTCCGGCCGGATGGTGGCGACAACGGGCCAGGGGGCGACGAGCCCCGTACCGGCGACGGCTTCGCCGGCAGCGAAAGCGGGACCGGCCGGACAGGCGAAGGTTGCGGCAGAGGCACCAGGGCCGGCACCGGCTTCTCCGCAGACGGGACCGAATCACCCAGGTCAACGATGATGATGCCGGCAGGAGGAAGCCGCGTGCCCCCCCCTGCCGGCATCATCATCGCACACACTGCAGCCGCCACATGGGCCGCCCCCGACAGGAGGAGCGCACGGGCCAGGATCCGCCGCTCCCCGGCGGAGGCACGCAATGCCTCCGCCGGGGCGTGATCGGGCGTGGCCGCGCTGAACCGCATGGCGCTGCCCATGCCCGTCAGAACCGGTAAGCCAGGGTCAGGTAGTAGTTTCGCCCGTTCTCCGGCACCTTGGCCCCGGTGCTGAAGGGATCCCGCTGGTAGGAAAGATGGGAGAAGTAGTACTTGTCGAACAGGTTGTTCACCCCGGCGTAGACCGAAAGACCGCCATAGGTGACCCCCCCCTTCAGGTCGGTGGTGAACCAGCCGGCGGTCTCCTGCTCCTGGAGGGCGGCGTCGACCCGGTCCTGCCGGTCGGCGAAGTTCTCGGCCACCTCCAGGAACCAGGAATCCACGTCGTAGCGCAGGGCCATGGTGCCCCGCAGGGGCGGGATCTCGGACAGGGGACGGTCATCACTCTCGTTGTTCCCCCTGGTGTAGGACAGGGATGCCTTCAGGAAAAAGTTGGCCGGCAGCGAGAACTGGGAGCCGAATTCCCCCCCCCAGAGGGTGGCGTTCACGTTGCGGTAGCTGCGGGCCCGCAGGAGCGGCCCGGCGCCGTCGGGGTCGGGAAGATCGGTCACGTTGATGTAGTTGTGGAGGTAACCGTAGAAGAAAGAAGCATTCACGTAGTAGCTGTCCGTCGCATACTTGACCCCCACGTCGCCCTGATTGTTGACGGTGGGCTCCAGGAGCGGGTTGCCGACCCAGTTGCTCCCCATCCGCTGGAGCCCCGTGTAGAGCTCCTGGGGGTCAGGGGTACGGATGCCGCGGCCGAAGCCGGCGAACAGCTCAAGCCCCGTGATCGGCGTCCAGGTAAGCTGGAGGTTGCCGCTGGCCTCGCCGAAGTCGGTGTCGGCGGAGAGGGCGCGACCCGGGTAGTAGGGCTGATAGAGCGTGGCAATGCGCCCGGCGGCAAGCCGGTCGGCCTCGGCCCTGGTCAGGTCTCCCCGCGCGGCGGCCGTGAGTTTGAGGCGTTCCGCCAGGGGTAGGGTGTATTCCAGGAACATGCCGGTGTTGTGGATGGTCACGTCGGGAATCATGGGAGAATCCCCGTAGATCCAATCCGTGCCGCTGCGCATGAGCATGGTGTTGGTGGCGTCCCACCCGCGATTGTAGTAGTCGATGCCCGCCTTGAGAGTGCCGGGTCCCACGGCCAGGGAGGAGTTCAGCTTCGCACCCCAGGTCTCTGTCTCGGCCAGGGTCGACATGAAGTAGTTCCGCATCAGGAACGTCCGGTACATGAGGGCGGCATTGTCGGGATTCGAGGTCTCCCGGTACCGGTCGTCCATGAGATGCTTGACCCGGTTCCAGTATGCCTGGAGCTTCACTTCGCTCACCAGGGGCGAAAGCTTCTCGATCCTGTAGCTCCAGTTGAACCGGTGGGTCCGGTCGTAGTCGGCGTCCATGAGGAGATAGGGATAGAGAACATGATCGGCATCCTGGTAGGAGTAGGAAAACTCGGTCCGGGAATTATCCGTCGGGTTGATGCCGAAGCGCGCCCAGCCGGTGTTGATCTCGTAGGCGGTCGAGTCGATGCTGCCAAGGCGGTAGCGGTTGTTGCTGGTGGCGGGGTAGATCTCGGTTATCCGCTTGCCATCGCCCGATTCGGGCGGCTTGGAATACTTGTAGGCGTATCCCAGGAGGCCGTCGATACGGTCAGTCCCATAGGATGCGGTGCCCGATGCGTTGACGCTGTCATAGGAGCCGTAGGTGAACGACAGGTCACTGCCGAACCCTTTCTTCGGCTTCTTTCCCACGGCATCCACAAGTCCGCCGAGACTGCCGGCGTTTTCAACATCATAGGGGCCCTTCACGATCCGGATCTGCTCGACCTCGGCGAAGTCGAAGTGGAACGCGGGCGAATCCATTCTGTTGGGACAGGCGCCGTAGAGGCGGACCCCATCGATGAGGACGTTGATATTGTCGCGCTGGAGCCCGCGGATAACCACGTCATTGGCGATGGCTCCCTTGCGGACGTAGGAAAGCCCCTCCACCTGGCGGAGGGCCTCCCCCATGTCCCGGGCCGGGCTTTCGCGGACTTCGCGGATGGTCAGACTCTCTTCGCGGGGTGACTCCCTCTGGCCCCGGACAACGATTTCGTCGAGGATGAGATTTTCGGCGGCCGCGGGCACTGCGGGCACGGCGGCCGCAAGGGTGCAGCAGAGCATGGATATGGTGGTTCGCATGGCATATCTCCGTGAATGGATAGACGTAGAGGACGCAAGGATGCCGCTGCAGGCACCCCGTCCCCGCGCAGCGGCGCACGGGGCGCCCGGACAAGACCGCTGCCGTTCCGGCAACATTACGGCGCACCACTGCCGTACCGGCACACAGTCCACGCCGGGGAGGCGATGAACGGCTGCGGGCCGTGCCCTTGAGGGGGGACGCTGCAGCCGCTCGCAAGAGGGGTGGGGCTAGCCTTCTGGAGGAGGAGTGGAGGGCTCGGGCGGGAACGCGGTCCGCATGCCCGAATAGTGCGAAAGGTTGACGGTGCACCGGCTGATACCGGATTCAAGGAGAAACGCGGGAAGAATGCACTCCCATTTGACCAGGGGGACGGCAAGGGGAGACCCGGGCTCATCGGCACAACAGCCGCAGGAGATAACAGCCAGGCCAGTGCCGCCTGGGCCGCCGCCGTGGTCGTTGCCATGGGGGCCCACGGCACAGGCGCCTTCGCACCGGCACCCCCGAGGCATGTCGGACATGGCTGCGCAGCAGCCGCCGGCATTGCATCTGCAGACAGGCATCCCGGTCGGGCCGTCCTTTGCCCCTGCCGCCACATGGGCAAAGGGGACAAGCTGCACGAACAGCACGAGCAGAAGTTGCAGTGCAGCCAAGGCGATGGTGGCGCGTCTATTGCCCATGGAAAAGCGGCCCGCCCTTAAAAACAGAATAACAACAGCGCAGTACCAGACAGATCCGACTCGTCTAACAATACCGGTCGCGGCCCGATTGTCAAGCGGCCGGACCCGGGAGACTACCGCCGCAGCCTCCTCAGGGCAAAGGCAAGGGCAAAGAACAGGAAGTTGATCATGATGATCGTGGCGCCGGTGGGGAGATTGGCCAGGAAGGAGACCACCACCCCGGTCACCACCGACAGGACGCCGAAGACCACGGCAAGGATGATGGCGGTCCGGAATCCCCGTGCCAGTTGAAGCGAGGCCACCGCCGGCAGGATGAGGAGCGCGGAGATGAGCATGACCCCCACCACCTTCATGGCGAGCACCACCGTGAGGCCGGTCAGCAGCACCAGCACCCCGTTGATCCGGTCCACCCGGATGCCGGAGGTGCGGGCCAGGTCCTCGTCGAAGGTGATGGCGAAGAGCTCCCGGGAAAAGAGCCCCACCGTGACGATCACCGCCACAAAGAGAACACCGGTCTGGACCAGCTCGAAGGGGCTGATGGAGAGGATGTTGCCGAAGAGGTAGCTGAACAGATCCACATTGAACCCGCCCGCCATGCTTGCCAACATGATGCCGGTGGCAATGCCCAGGGACGAGACGATGCCGATGGCGGCATCGCCGTAGATGCGGGCCCGCTCCGCCAGGCGCAGGATGCCCAGGGCCGAGAGGAGCACGCAGGGAACGGCGGCCAGGGCCGCGTGGACCGACGGCAGGCGGAAAAAGAGCGAAAGGGCCACGCTCCCGAAGGTCACGTGGGCAAGCCCGTCGCCGATCAGCGACAGGCGGCGCAGCACCAGGAAAATGCCCAGAATGGCGCAGAGCGCCGCGATAAGCGAGCCGGCGGCCATGGCCCGCAGGAGAAACCCGTACTGGAAGATGTCGAGAAACGTCATGGAAACCGCCCCCTCAGTGCCGGTGGCAGATGAGGTGCTGGGAGTGGATGCCGAAAAAGTCGGACATGGCCTGGGAGCCGCAGAATTCGTCGAACCCGCCGTAGAAGACCACCCGCTTGTCCAGGTAGAGGAAACGGGAGGCATGGCTGCCGATGGTGCCGCTGTCGTGGGTCACCAGAATGACGGTGGTGCCCCGGGAACGGTTCAGGTCGCGGATGGTCTGGTAAAAGCTCTCCCGCGTCTCCGGGTCCAGGGCCGTGGTCGGCTCGTCCAGGACCAGCAGCTCGGGTCCGCTGACCAGGGCCCGGGCCAGGAGCACCCGCTGCCGCAGCCCGCCGGACAGCTCTCCCACCAGCCGGTCCCGTATGGAATCGATTCCCATGAGTTCCAGGGCGTGGGTCACCGCAGCCCCGTCGCCGGAACGGGGGCGGCGGGGAAAACGGCGGCCCGCCAGCAGGCCGAGCCCCACCACCTCGGCCACGGTAGCCGGAAAGTGGGGGTTGAAATACTGGAGCCCCTGGGGAAGGTAGCCAACCCGCTGCCACTGGTCGAAACCGGCCAGGGGAGTGCCGAAGAGGCGAATCTCGCCCCGGTCGGGACGGGCGAGCCCCAGGATGCAGCGGATGAGGGTACTCTTCCCCGATCCGTTGGGCCCCACGATGCCGACGTAGTCCCCCGCCGCCACGGCAAAGGAGACGTCGGTCAGCGCCTCGGCCCCCTGGTATCCCAGCGTCACCCCCGTGACCGCAACCGCATCTACCGGCATTGAAGCCCCTTTCGCAGATTCTCCAGGTTCTTTTCCATGAGTGACATGAACGTGACCCCCCGCGCCAAGTCATCGCGGCTCACGGTGTGGGCGCCGTGGAGCGGCAGGATGGCCGCCCCCGTCTCCCGGGCGATGGTCTCCGCAGTGCGGGGATCGATGAGCTCCTCGGTATAGATGGTGCGGACCCCTTCCGCGCGGATCCGCTTCACCAGCGCCGCCAGCTTGGCCGGAGTCGGTTCCGCGTCGGCGGAGGCGGCAAAGGCGGCCTCGTAGCGCAGGCCGTAACGGTCGGCAAGGTAGCCGAAGGCGAAGTGACCCCCATGGACCACGACCCGCGAAGAACAGGACGCGAGCCCCCGGCGGTAGCGTTCGTCCAGATCGGCCAGCTTTGCCTTGTAGGCGGCGGCATTGGCCAGGTAGGCCTCCCGGTTGGCCGGGTCGCGCTCCGCCATCCCTGCGGCGATGTTGTCCACCATCCGCTGGGCGTTGGCGAAATCGAGCCAGAGGTGAGGGTCCATCCGCGCCTCATCGTGTTCCCCGTCGCGATGACCCCCATGGTCGTGATTCTCCGCGGCGGGAAGCAGGCGGGCGCCGCGGCTCGCATCCACCACCAGGGGTCCGCCCCCCCCGACCCCCTTGAGGATGTCCGCGGCCCAGGGCTCCATGATGCGGTTCGTATAGACGAAGACGCGCGCCCGGCTCACACGCACGATATCCTCGGGCCGGGGCTCGAAACTGTGGGGCTCCATCCCCGGCGGCAGGAGGAGCGTCACATCGGCCCGGTCGCCGGCCACGTTGCGGGCAAAATCATAGAGCGGGAAAAGCGTCGTCACCACCGACATGCCGGCGCGAGCCGGCGGAGTCCCGCCGTCATCCCTTTTCGAGCATCCGACCAGAACGATCGCCAGGGCGCACGCCGCCCCCAGCGCCAGGATACGCACGCTTCCCATTTCTCATCCCTCCTGCTGCCGCGCCAGGCACTCGCGGCAATAGCCGTTGGCCTGGAAGATGTGCGACACGACCCGCCCAGCCACGAGTTTCTCCAGGTCCGGCAGGACGCAGACGTCAACGTCCTCTACCCGCCGGCACGAGAGGCAGACGAAGTGGTGGTGGTGCTCGCGGCGGTCGCAGTAATAGTAGTAGAGCTGCCGGTTCGGATGAATGATGGTGGTTATCACCCCGCCGGCGGCCAGTTCCTCCAGATTCCGGTAGACCGTGGGGAGCCCCACCCGGCCGAAACGGAGCTTGAGCTTGCGCCAGATTTCCTCGGGACTCGCATACCCCCCCTCCCCGGCAAGGATGTCGAGCACTGCACGCCGCTTGGGGGTGATACGGAGATTGAGGGTCCTGAGAAGATCGTCAAAGTGCTTCATGGATCAGGAGGTTTCCCGCCAAACAGAAATCATTTCCATTTAAAATACCCCCGTGCCGCTGTTTGTCAAGAGGGGAAATCCCTCCGTTGACTCGGGGAAACAGATGGGCTACAGTGCCCCTGTCGGTCGCGCCGGCGGGGATTCCGGGCGCGTGGATGCCGACGGAAAGCGAGGTCCCATGCTCATCGGCAGACTTCCCCACAAAGGTGACCTGCTGGGCGGGCTGACGGCCGCAGCCGTGGAGGGTGGCGTCAAGGCCGGCATCATTCAGGTCATCGGTTCCCTGGAGCGCGCAAGGCTCTCCTTCTACGACCAGTGGGCCCGGCGCTACCGGGAGTTTTCCCTCGACACCCCCCTGGAGATCGCGGCAGGGCTCGGCAATATCTCGCTCAAGGACGACACCCCCTTTGTCCACCTCCACCTTTCCCTGGCCGACCGGGAAGGAGCGATGACCGGAGGGCATGCCGTGGCAGGATGCACGGTCTTTGCCGCGGAATATGCCATTATCCCCCTCGCCGGCCCGCCGTTGGTGCGGGTGCACGACGAAACCACGGGCCTCTTCCTCTGGGAGCGGGAGCGCTACGGCTCCGGCCCCGCGTCGGAACTGCCTCCTGACATCCAGCGGGCCCTGTTCACTCCCTGACCCCCGATATTCCATGAGAACTGGCTACCATCGCACAACACCCCCGGACGAACAGGAGCTTGAACGCAGGCGGCGGGAGTTCCACGCCCTGGAGCGCCGCCTGTCCAGGCTGGAGCACGACCTGGAGGATCTAAGGGAAGAGATTCGGGAGTTCGAGCAGTTTTACGCCAACACGATGGCCGACCGGATCAGCGAACTGGACCAGTTGAAGGCCGAGCTGTCACGGGCCCGCCGACAGGCTGCCATGGCCGCGGGGGAAGAGCGGACGGCTGGGGGCGAGCGAGCCGGGTTCCGCGAAGAGTGCCGGTTCGGGGAGCGCGGTGGGGAGACGGAAACGGAAATCCCCCGGGTAAAGCCCGTAACCGTGGAGTCGGGGCTCGGCGAAAGCCTGCGGGACGTGTACCGGCGGGTCGCCAAGGCGATCCATCCCGACCTGGCCGAAAACGACGAAAACCGGCGACTGCGGCAGAAGCTCATGGCCGAGGCGAACAGGGCCTACGCCGAGGAGGACCGGGTGACGCTCCACGCCATCATGGAGGAGTGGGAGGCCGGCCCAGAGATGGCCGTGGTCGTGGGAATGGCCGGGCAACTGGCGCTGGTGAACCGGCGAATCGCACGAGTGATCGGCCGGATCAGGGCAGTGGAGCGGGAAACGGCAACACTGCGCAACAGCGACATCTACCGCCTGGTCCAGCGGGTGCAGGAGGCCCGCTGGCGCGGGCGCGACATCATCGCCGAGATGGCGGCGAAACTGGATGCGGAAATCCTTGCCGCATGCCGGCAGTTGAACGAGGTCAGCCAGGTCAGCCCCCGGAGCGACACGCCGCCGGAGTCGGGCCACGCGGCCCAGGCGCCCCTGCGCACCGTCCGCTTCCCGGCCGATCGCAGCCTCGGCGTGCTCTACGTACGTGATCTGCACTCGGGGAGTTTCCTGGACTGGAAGCGCCTCGGCGAAGCCATGGGCGATGTGGCGGTCCCAACGGGCAAAGCCCTGCGCCTCGATGTGCGGGAGGGGAACACCGGCGACCTCGACCTGCTCGGCACCCTGGCGCCCCACGACCTCCAGGCCTGCTTCCTCTACGGCGCCGGCGACGACGACCTCACTCACCTGCTGAGGCTCATCGGCATCGAGGAAGTCTACCTCTACGGTGCCGGAATCTCCGGCAAAGGACTGGCCCACCTGCAGAAGCTGAAGGGACTGGAGCGCCTGTACCTCTACGACACCTCGGTCAGCGACGCAGGACTCATGGTCCTCAGGCACCTTCCCCGCCTCCGTTCCGTCACCCTCTGCAACGCCCCGGTCACCGAACAGGGCATCGACCGTCTGAAGCTCTCCCTTCCCGCCTGCCGGGTAGTGGTCCTCCGCAGCGGCGGCAAGGCCTGATTCCCGCACCCCTGCCTGTCCCCGCTCACATGGTCCGGGCAAGGACCGCGGCACAAGCCGCCAGAAGGCGCTCATTGTCGGCGCGCGACCGGACCGCGACCCGGAAGAAGCGGTCGCCCAGCCCCCGGAACGAGGAGCAGTCCCGGATCAGGATCCGTTGCCGCAGCAGGGCTGCGGCCAGCGCCGGCACCGGGGGTCCGGCCGTCAGTTCCGCCAGCAGGTAATTGGCCGCGGACGGATAGACCCGCACCCCGGGAATGGCGGCAAGCCCCGCCGCCAGAACCGCCCGCTCCTCTTCGATCAGCCTCCGCGTTCGTGCCGCGTACTCCCCATCCGCCAGGGTGGCGAGCCCCGCCGCCTGGGCCAGAGTGTTGACGCTCCAGGGGGCCCGCAGCTCCGCCAGCCGGGCCGCATCCTCCGGAGCCGCCACGGCGAAGCCGAGGCGCAGGCCGGGGATGGCGTGAAACTTGGTCAGGGAGCGGAGCACGACGCCACCCCCCTGGCGGGCCACATACCCCGTCACCGATTCCTCCTCCCGGAAGTCCATGAAGGCCTCGTCCACCACCAGAACGGTGCCGCGGGCTCGGCACAACCGGTGGATCGCGGCCATGTCGTCACGGGGGATGAGGCTGCCGGTGGGATTGCCCGGATTGGCCAGGACGAGGAGGTCCCACCCTTCGGCCAGCCGTTGGTCGAGGAGGGCCGGCGCCAGGGCGAACCCATCCTCCGGCGCCAGGTCCAGGTAGCCCACCTCCCAGCCGGCGCGGGCCAGGCTCCTGGCGTACTCCGAAAACGGCGGCGCCACCACCAGGCCCCGCCTGCCTCCCACGAGGCGCGGCACCAAGTAGATGAGCTCGGTGGAGCCGTTGGCGACACAGATGCACTCGGCCGGAAGCCCGTGGTGACGGGCCAGAGCCTCCCGCAGCTCGGCCGCCTGGCTGTCGGGATAGTGGACCAGCCGGTCGAAGGCCGCCGTCACCGCCTCCCGCACCCCCGGAGCCGGCCCCAGGGGATTGATGCTGGCGGAGAAATCCAGAAGATCCTCCGGCCGGAGGCCGAGTTCGCGGGCCACGGCGAAAACCGTGCCGCCATGATCGAAGGTGCTCGTCACGGTCGCTCCAGGAAAATGAGGTAACACAGCATGAACGCCGTCAGCAGTATCTCGGAGCCGTACATGAGCCGGACGGCGCCGCGCCATGCCGCGCGATCGAGGGGGTTCAGGGGATCGCCGATGGTCGGTTTCGCCACGGGCCGGCCACAGTAGACATTCATGCCGCCGAGGCGCACCCCAAGGGCTCCGGCCGCGGCCGCCTCGGGGATGCCGGCGTTGGGAGAGGAATGGTTGCGGCCGTCCCGGCGCATGATCCGCCAGGCGCCCGGCCCGGAAAGCCCCGCCAGCGGGGCGGACAGCACCATGAGCAGGCCGGTGATCCTGGCCGGCAGCAGGTTCACCAGATCGTCGAACCGTGCCGAAGCCCAGCCGAAACGGAGATATCGCTCGCTTTTGTATCCAACCATGGAATCGAGGGTGTTGACCGCCTTGTAGGCGAGTGCCAGCGGGGCACCGCCGACCATGAACCAGAACAGGGGCGCGATGACGCCGTCGGAGGTGTTTTCGGCCACGGTTTCCACGGCACCGCGCCAGATCTCCGGCTCGGCGAGCTCCGCAGTGTCGCGGCCGACGATGCGGGACAGGAAATGGCGAGCCCCGGCAAGATCACCGGCGGCCAGGGCGTCCGCCACGAGCTTTGACTCCCCGTGGAGCGACCGGGCAGCCAGGCAGGTCCAGCCCAACAGCGCCTCCACCACGAACCCGGCCACGGGGTGCACCAGCCCGGCGCCCAGGCCGAGCACCCAGGCGGTCCCCCCGGCGATCCCCACGGTCAGCACCAGCAGAATCACGCCGGCGGCCCGCTCGTTGGCCACCCGGCGGCGGAGTTGCCGTTCAAGGGAGGTCACGAGCCTGCCCACGGCCACCACCGGATGGGGGAGCCAGCGGGGATCGCCCAGCAGCCAGTCGAGAACAAGGGCGGCAAGGACCAGCAGGGCCGCCCGGTCGGGTCCGGTCACGCGCTCTCCTCCGGCCGCGGCGGCACAACCACCGGCAGCGGCGCCTCGTTGAGCGTAAAGAAGAACGTGGCACCCCGATCCACGGCCCCATCGGCCCAGGTGCGGCCGCCGTGCCGGCGGATCACCCGCGCCACGGTGGCGAGTCCGACGCCGGTTCCCGGGAACTGCTCAGCCCCATGCAGCCGGCTGAAGGGCCGGAAGAGGCGATTGATCTCCTCGGGATCGAAGCCCGCACCGTTGTCGCGGACAAAGTAAATCCGCCGCTCCCCCTCGTCCCGGGACCCGAACTCGATGACGGCCTCGTCCCTGAGGGCCGTGTACTTCCACGCGTTGCTGAGCAGGTTCTCCACCGCAAGACCCAGCAGGTCCGCATCCCCATCCACGGCCAGATCCCCCGTCACGTGGAAGGTCACCTTCCGTTGCGGCTCGGCGAACTGGAGATTATCTATCACGGTCCGGCCAATTTCCGCCATGTCCACCTGCTCGAAGCTCAGCTCCTGACAGGTGGCGCGGGCAAGGGCGAGCTGCGCGTCGACAAGGGTGTTCATCCTGGCCGCAGCGAACTCGATGGCCGTGAATAACTCCGCCAGCAACTCGCTCTCGGTGCCGTTGCATTCGGCGCGCGCCAGTTGCACGTAGCCGGTGATGCCCGACAGGGGTGTCCGAATATCGTGGCTCAGGGACGAACTGAATTGCCTCAGGTCCTCGTTCGCCTCTTCCAACTGAACGGTCCGCTCGTACACCCGCTGCTCCAGAAGCCGGGCGAACGAGTCCAGGTCCCGGCGGGACTCCTGCAGGCGTTCCACCATGGTGTTGAAGGAGACGGCAAGGGCACCCAGTTCGTCCGAGCGCCGGGCATCGAGCCGGTGGGAGAAGTCTCCTTCGGTAATGGCCGAAGTACCATTCATGAGTGAATCCAGTGCCCGGAGAATGGATCGGCTCGTGCCGAGAATGAGGCTTACCGCCATCACGAGGAAGAGCGATACCGCCAGGACCCCCTGCCAGCGGGCCGCGGCGGTCAGGGTGAGCATCCGGGCGCTGCCCGAATCCAGCGACCGGGAAATGATGGGCATGAGCGTCTTGTACAGGACCGTTTCCATGCGGGAGTTGGCCAGGGCCACCGCCTCATGCCCGCGGCCCGCCTTTTTGAGCGCCACGGCCTGGTGCATGAGCCCGGTCAGTTCCTGGAAGCTCCGCGTGACGGTCTCGGCGTCCGTTAATGCCGTCGGGTCGCCCTGGCGCGCCAGCCGCCACATCTGCTGCCGGAAGTTCTCCAGGGCGTGGCCGGCCTGCCAGTCCAGCCGCGAGAGGTCGGTCTCGATGCCCTGGCGCTGGTTGAGCAGATACTTCATCAACTCCTTGAGCTGGCCGGTCACCTCGAACAGCAGGTGATTTGCGGCAAGGAAGCCATCCAGGGCCGCCTCGCCCCGCTCGATGTTCCGGGTCCCCTCCGCGGACATCCAGGGAATCCGCCCCACGGCCATCAGCAGATCGTGGAAGGCGACGTGCACCTCCACCGCCCCGTCATCGAGGGCCTTGTCCACGGGCAGGAGCACTTCCCGATCGAAATAGGGCTCAAGCCGGTCGCGGAACAATGCCATCGCCTCAGCGCCGCGGCCCGTGTCCTGGAGTTCAAAGAACCACTCGGCCGTGCGGACCCACGAGGCGTGGTGGTTCTGCACCATCTGGACCAGCCTCAGATCGTCATCCTCTCCGGTAACGCCCAGGGATTTCTGCGCCTTGATGGCATCGATCCAGACGGCAAGTGCCTCATCGGTCAACTTCCCGCCCTTGCGGAATTCATCCCGGGCAGCGGGATCGGAGATGGCCAGGTAGTCGACCACTTCCTTCATCTGCTGGATCATGCCGGCCCGGGCCAGGGCAATGCCCCTCAGGTATTCGACCGCCGGGATGAGATGGCGCACCCGCGTATGGACCTGGGCCGACGAATGGAACAGATATCCCACGAACACTGCGACGTGCAGCACGATCAAAATGATGACGGTTTGCACCTTCCGTTTGATGGTCACGGGAAATCTCCTCTGAAAAGACCACTACTCCGGCAACGTCCCGCCGAGGCCGCAGAGTTCCAGCATGCGGTCAATGTCCAGATGCTTCTCCAGGTGCGCGGCAAGCAAGTTGAAGGGATCGTCGCCCCCCTGCCCGGGCCGGCGCTCCGCCAGCCCCTTTGCCTTGCGCAGCCGGTTGAGGAACGAGGTACGGAACACGGCATTGTCGAAGATGCCGTGAAGATAGGTGCCGAACACCCGGCCGTCACTGGAGACGGCGCCGTCAAGCACCTCCACGGGCGCGCCGGAACGGCTCGTGATCCGGGCAAAGGGGCGGGCCGACGGACCGAGGATCGTCTCTCCCAGGTGGATTTCATAGCCGGCCAGCTCCCCCCGGCAGCGGGGCGCCACCAGAAACCCCGACGGCAGCAGTTCTGCCGCGGCCCGATGGGTGGACTTCTGCTCCAGCATCACCGTGACCACGTCCAGGAGCCCGAGCCCTTCGGCCTCGCGAATGTCCGACTCCACGGCGTGGGGATCGGCAACCCGCTTGCCGAGCATCTGGTACCCGCCGCAGATGCCGACGATGGGGCCGGTGAACGACTTGATCGCCGGGAACAGCCCCTGCTCCATGAGAAAGAAGAGATCGGCCGTGGTTGCCTTGCTCCCCGGGATAACGAGGAGATCGAGCCCCCGCAGGTGCTCTTCACCCTCCACGTACGTGAGCCGGACATCCGGCTCCGCCTCCAGGGCGTCGAAATCGGTGTAGTTGGAGATGCGCGACAGCTTCACCACGCCGATGTTCAGCCGCTCTGCCGCCGGATCCCGATCGCCGTTTTCCGCTTTCCGCTTTTCCAGGGCCACGCTGTCTTCCTCGGGGAGACGGAAGCCGCTGAAGCAGGGCACCACGCCCAAAACCGGCACACCGGTCCGCTCCTCGATGAAGCCGATGCCCGGCGCCAGGAGCGACGCATCGCCCCGGAACTTGTTGATGACCACGCCGGCGATCCGCTCGCGCTCAACCGGGTCAAGCAACTCCAGGGTGCCGACGATCTGGGCGAACACGCCGCCCCGGTCAATGTCTGCCACCAGCACGGCTTTGCAGCCGGCCATCTCCGCCACCTTCAGGTTGGCGATATCGTGACGCTTCAGGTTGATCTCGGCGATGCTGCCGGCCCCCTCGATCACCACCAGGTCGTGGGCGGCGGCGAGCCGCCCGAAGCTCTCGCGCACCTTTTCGAAGGCGCTGGGCTTGTAGTCGTTGTATTCCCGGACCGTCATGTTCCCCACCACCGCCCCCTGGACGATCACCTGGCTGCCGCAGTCGGTGGTCGGCTTCAGCAGTACGGGGTTCATGTCGGTGTGGGGCTCGATGCCGCAGGCCTCCGCCTGCACCGCCTGGGCCCGGCCGATCTCCCCGCCTTCCGGTGTAACGGCCGAGTTGAGGGCCATGTTCTGGGACTTGAACGGCGCCACGGAGAAGCCCCGGTTTTTCATGATGCGGCAGATACCGGCCGTAATGATCGACTTCCCCACGTCGGAGGCAGTGCCGACGACCATCAGGGACCGGGAATGTGAAATCGGGGACCGGGAATCCAGAATCCGAGACGGAGAATCTGCAACATGCCCATCGACTGAGTTCTTTTGCGTTTCCCCGGCCCCCGGCCCCTGGTCCCCGGTCCCGGCCTTGTAGCCCCGCGGCGTCACCATCCGGCCCTCCCGGTCCACGAAGGTGGCGGAGTTGCCGATGATGACCAGGGAAAACATGTCGATCTCATGGTCGAGCATTGCCGCCAGGGTGGTCACCACCCGGGACTCCCCCCCACGGCAGGCGTTGCGGACGATGCCCACCGGCGTGGTGGAGGCGCGGGCCGCCAGCAGGATCGTCCGTGCCTCCTCGATCTGCGTGACCCGCCCCTTGCTCCGGGGGTTGTAGAGGGCAACCACGAAATCGGCTGCCGCGGCGGCCACGAGCCGGCGCTCGATGGCATCCCAGGGGGTCAGGAGATCCGACAGGGAGATGACCGCAAAGTCGTGCATCAGCGGTGCGCCGAGGACGGAAGCCGCCGCCTGCACCGCCGACACCCCCGGCACCACCACGATCTCGGGAGGGGCCGTCATTGCTGCCGCAAGCTCCATGGCCAGGCCGGCCATGCCGTAGACCCCCGCGTCGCCGCTGGAAACGAGCGCCACGGTCTTCCCCGCAGCAGCGGCGTCCAGGGCCTCGCGGCAGCGGTCGACCTCCTTCATCATCCCCGAGGAGACAACCTCCTTGCCGTCAAGCAGTGGCTCGATGAACCCCAGGTAGGTTTTGTAGCCCACCACCACCTGGGCCCGCTCGATGGCTTCGGTGGCGTGGAACGTCATATGGTCGAGGTCGCCGGGACCGATCCCGACGACGTAGAGTATGGACATCACAAACCTCGTATCAGGCGATTTCAGCTATGGCCAGGGTCACGTTGCCGCTCTTGACCTTCTTGAGCAGAAGGCTCCCCCCGTTGGACGCGAGCACCGCCGACGGCTCGGCCACACCGGCGGCACCGATGGCCTCCAGGGCGTGGGCTGAAGGGGGCGACGGTACGGCCACGCCGTTCAACTCCTCGCTCTCGTAGAACCGGAGCTCGATGCCGTGGCGCGCGGCAAACCGGAGCAGCCCCTCTTCGCCGCGCTTGGCCATGGCCGAGCCGATGACCGCCACGCTCTTGAGGGCGAGAAAGAGGCGCTTGAACTGGACCGTGACGACCTCTTCGATCTCCTCGGCCGGGGTCCCGCTGTTACAGCCGATCCCCAGGGCCAGGTTCCGGGGGCGGAGGATCAGCAGGGCGTCGGACTGCGATTGGGGCGGCAGCCGGCGATTGGTGGCGAAGACGAATCCCTTGGCGCCACTCTGGAGGGCCTGCACAAAGGTATCGTGGAACGTGAGCCGAGCCTTGCCGCGGAAGTAGCTCCTGACCCGGTCCGTCGGGTCCACCACGGCGATCTCCTCCCCCTCCAGCACCAGGGCGTTCAGCGTCTTGATACGGGAAAGGTCCTCGATGGCCCAGCCCGCCTCCTTGGCGAGCAGGTCGAAGGAGGGGAGGCCGTTTGCATCGGTGGCGGTGGTGATCACCTCGCGGGCCCCGGTGACGTGGGCGCAGCGGCAGGCCAGTTCGTTGGCCCCGCCCAGGTGGCCGGAAAGGAGCGACACGGCGAACCGCCCCCCTTCGTCCATGACCACCACTGCCGGATCCCTGTCCTTCGCCTCCAGGAGCGGCGCGATCATCCGCACCACGATGCCCGCCGCCATGATGAAGACGAAGCCCTTCACGTCCGGCCAGAGGCGCGCCACAAGCCCTTTCAAATCCCCGGCAAACGGCACGGCCCCCTTCCCGGCCTGGCCAGCGAACTTCTGGAGCACGTGGAGGTCAGCGGTGCCCAGTCCCTCCCGCAACTGGGCACCGAGCCGGGCACCGTTGCGGGTTATGGCGATGATGGCGATGCGCATGACGCCTGACCTCCTTTGCCGCGGGGAATGCTACGTGATAATCCCCGTGCGGAACTCGTGCGAGAATCCGCCGTCGTAGAGGAGCGACCGGGCCTTCAGCCCTTCCCGCCGCGCCTTCAGCACGTCCCCCACGAGGATGATCGCCTGTTTGCCGATGCCGGCGCTCCGCACCTTGTCGGCGACGTCGGCAAGGGTTCCCTCCACAGCCTGCTCGTCGGGCCAGGATGCCCGGGACACCACCGCCGCCGGAGTGGCCGGCGTGTAGGCCCCCTGGAGGAGTTCCGCCACCACCTGCTCGATCATGCCGACCGACAGGTAGATGACGAGCGTTGCCCCGATCCGGGCGATCTCCGCCAGCCGCTCCCGCTCGGGCACCGGGGTCCGACCGGCCAGCCGGGTGATGATGACCGTCTGGGACACCTCCGGCAGGGTCAGCTCCTGCTTCAGGGATGCCGCTGCGGCAAAGGCGCTCGTGACGCCGGGAACCACCCCGTAGCCGATGCCGAGCCGATCCAGTTCCGCCATCTGCTCCTGGATGGCCCCGTAGACGGAGGGGTCGCCGGTGTGGAGGCGCACGGCCCGCCGGCCGTCGGCCACGGCCCGGGCCAGGAGCGCCGTGGTCTCCTCCAGGGTCAGGGCGGCGGAGTCATGCACCTCGGCGTCGGGGGCGTAGGTGCGGACCAGTTCGCGGTCCACCAGACTCCCGGCATAGACCACCACCTGGGCCTCCCGCAGGAGCCGGGCACCCTTCACGGTGATCAGTTCGGCATCGCCGGGGCCGGCACCGACGAAGTGGACAATGGGGTTATCAGCGACAAATGACACGGGGGACAACCTTTCCAAACTAAACAGAAAAAACGGAAGGGAATTAACGATCCGGCGAGTACTTTGCCTTCTTCTCAAAAAGCCGTGGCTGTGGAAATTCTATGATCTTCTTGCCGTGATACACCAGTCCTTCGTCGTCAACCTCATTCCCCCAGCACGCCCAACCAGGATGGGGGCGTCGAGCAAAAAGCTCTAAATAGGGGCCCGGGCTACAGGACTCAATAATATTGTACTGTTCGTCCGGCTTCCGCGAATGCTCTCGTTTGTTAGACGTAATAATATTTACCTGGGTTCTCCCAGGCTTAAGAGTCCTTAAGCTACCCCTGACTCCAAAAAGTATAATTTCGGTAACATTTCGAAAATAAAAACCAACCCCCCTACCATCTGGGCCACCATCTTTTCGTGTCTTATACCAAATCAAGTTTGTCTTATAAGTAAATCCCCAGCGCCTCATTACTTCTAGGCCCTCGGCCAGTAACGCATTAGGAACCCAAAGATAAAGGTGGCTTTGTGGTGCAGCCAACATGGGTACCGGCAACTCCATGATTTCTTCTAAATCCATAGTCGGATACCGGAGAAGACGCTGATGTTCTGGCGCCATTTTCCCAGTTCTATTCGAGAAACGCCATGGCGGATCTGCGAGTATGGTCCCATAGTGGCCTTTTACTCTCTTGAGTAAGTCCTCTGAAGCTGAAAGCTTCTTTTTCATTTAACTATCCTCTTTATAAAGGGATTTGCGAATTCCAAAGATCAGGATGGGACAACCGGCACCTCCGCCGCCTTCGATACGAGGTAGCAGCTTACTCATGTGCGTGGTCGATGAACCGTATGAACTTCCCCTACCCAGACCATCGAAGATTTCCTGCAATTCGTCACAACGGGTAATAATTACTCCGACACTAATGGCCCTGAGATCGAAAAGCAAGCGAAAGTTATTGAGATCTCTATCAAAAAATGGATCTTTATTATTCCATTCGATTTCCAAAGCAATCCTGTTTTTATAACAATCAATTTTATGCGTCGGAGAGTCCATGACTTTTTCATCGACTGTGACTTGAGTTGAGAAGGACTTTTCAACCCAGCCTCTTGCTTCAAATGCACCATCAATGGCTTCAGCAACTTGGGATTTTCTACCTCCACCTACGCTTATCCAGCTTTTTTTCAGACGAAATGCTTGCAGTACTTCCACAATGTCGTTCCATTCATTCGGAAAGTCATTGTGTAAAATAGCACTCGCATGCTTCCACTCATAAACCTCGTAATTCTCTCGGATAAAATCAGGAAATTGTTCAATGGCCATCAGAATCCCTCATGTTCGTGAACCTGCCCATCCTGTCTATTCATTAATTATTGCTTCGGTGGCTAAACATGTAAACGGTAGAGGCGACGCTTGCTCCGCCCAATCAGGGAGCAGCAAGCAGTGCCCCTACAGCAGGATTCTAATATTTAGTCACCGGCTCAACAACTCTACTTCCTCACAATCAGCAGCGACAGGTAGTCGAGCTTCTCCCCCACGAGCCTCTCCAGATCGAACACCACCTCCTCGTCGGCGGAGCCGACCCGGCGCACGAAGACCCCGCACCGCTCCAGCCCCAGCTCCTTCAACAGGGCGTAGACCCGGTCGAAGACCCGGTTGACCTTCATGAGGACCACGGTGTCGTACCGGGCGAAGGTTTCGCGCAGTTCCGCATCCTCGTAGGTGGTGGGGAGGATGGCGATCCGCTCGGCAGCCATCCCCAGGGGTACACCGGCAACCGCGGCAGCGGCAGTAATGCTGGAAATTCCCGGTACGATCTCAACGGATAGTTCCGGATAGCGCTCCCGGAAGATGCGGTAGAGGTAGAGGAACGTGGAGTAGAGAAACGGATCGCCGATGGTGATGAACGCCACATCCCTGCCGTGCCGGACCCGCTCGGCCACCTGGGCGGCAGCCTCTTCCCAGAAGGCGTCGAGCCCCTCCTGGTCCTTGCGCATGGGAAAGACCAGGGGCAGCACCTCCTGGCGGGAGGGATCGATGAGATCCTCAACGATGGAGAGGGCATAGCTGGCGGCATCGGCGGCGCCGGTGGGGGCACAGATGACATCGGCCGAGCGGATGATCCGCTCGGCCTTCCGGGTCAGGAGTTCCGGGTCGCCGGGGCCGACCCCGACGGCGTAAATTTTGGCGAAACCGCTCATTCTTCGCCTTTCCATGCCGAGATGATGTAGACCGGGTTCTGGGCCTCGAACATCTTGTACTCGGTGAGCCCCCGGGTCTTGGCCACGTTGACGCACGCCACCTCCACCAGGTAGCCGTGGTCTTCCAGGAACTCCACCGCCTTGGTGAGGGTATCCAGGGTCACGGCGTTGAGGACGATGACCCCCTCGGGCTTGAGCCGGCGGTCCACGGCCTCGATAATCTCCTCCAGCATGCCGCCGGAGCCGCCGATGAAGACCCGGTCGGGGTCGGGCAGGTCATCGAGCCCCTCGGGGGCGAACGCCTCCACCAGCACCACGTTGCGGGCCACGAATTTCTTCAGGTTCTCCCGCAGGAAGGTCACGTACTGGGGATTGCGCTCCAGGGCGAAGAGCCGGCCGTTGGGCATGAGGTTGGACGCCTCGATGGATACTGAGCCGCTGCCCGCGCCGATGTCCCACATGACCAGATCATCCTGGAGCCGGAGCTTGGCGAGGGTGACGGCCCGCACCTCCTGCTTGGTGATGAGCTTCTTGGCCGTGGCGAACTCGTCGTCTGCGATGCCCATGACCGGGTACTGGGCCAGCTGGGGTTCCCACGCCTTCACGAGGATGAGGATGTTGAGTTCCGAGGCGGTAATGTCCAGCAGCCCCCTCACATCGGTGCGGGTGAACTTCTCGGCCGGCGTTCCCATGTCCTCGCAGAGCCACGCCTCGTACCCCTCGGCGCCGCGCTCGATGAGCTCCCGGGCGATGGCTGCGGGAGTGTTGACCTTATCGGTGAGGACCGCCACCTTCTCGGCGGCCACGATCCGGTCCACGGCGGGCTTGAGACCCCGGCCGTGCACCGAGACGAAGATGGCGTCGTCCCAGGGTTCCTTGATCCGGGCAAAGGCGTACTGCACGCTCGTCACATTGGGAAAGATCTCGATCCGGTCCTTGGAGAGATTGCGGAGCAGGAAGCGGGCGATGCCAAAAAAGTTGGGGTCCCCGGAGCCAAGGACAACGGTCCGCTTGTCGGTGTTCTTCAGCTGCTCCAGGAGGATGGAGAGATCGCCCAGTTCCTGCTTCTTCCCCTTGAACTCGGGAAAGGTGTCCAGATGACGCCGGTGGCCGATGAGAACCTCGGCCTCGTTAATGACTTCCAGGGCCTTGGAGCCGAACCCCTCCCACCCTTCGATGCCGGCGCCGACGAGATAAATTTTCTGATGAGGCATGGAGAACCCCCTTTTATGGCAAATTGCAGGACAGGGCGAACATTTTACCCGAAATATAGCACCGTTGAATCGTAGCCCGCCAGTAAAACCTTGATGCGCAGGGAAGGAGCCAGCAGCCGGGCCGCTTCCCGGGCCCGAGTGCAGACCAGCTCCATGAGGGCGGGGTCGTTGCCCGACGCCTCCAGCACCTGCCGGGCCGTGTTGGCGCCCACAACGAGCGGCGCCAGATGCGAGGCGGCAGGGGTGGCGTCAATCCATTCGGCCAGCAGCCGCAGGTCCAGCTCGGAGGAGGAAACATGGGTCTGCTCGTGGCCGCAGGCGATCTTCAGGAGCTTGGCGAACTGCCCCGCGAGAACCGCCTCCTCCACCCCCTTGCGCACACAGGCCCGGAGCGCGTATCCCACATGATCCCCCATCATCACATAGGCCTCTTCCGGCAAGGGTTTCCCGGCCAGGGCCCCCTGGGCCACCAGCTCGCTCGTCCGGCCGGTGGAGAGGACCAGGGTCCGGCAGCCACAGGCCAGGGCCACGTCGATGGCGGCGTCGAGGGTGTCGGTCCAGGCCTTGGCCGAGATGGGCCGGACGATGCCGGTGGTGCCGAGGATGGAGAGCCCCCCCACGATGCCCAGGCGGGCATTGAGGGTCTTTTGCGCCAGTTCTTCGCCATTGGGGATGGAAACGGTGACCGTGAGGATATGGGGAAGGCAGGCCACCGAGAACTCGGCCTTGACCGCCTCGGTGATCATGCGCATGGGCACGGGGTTGATGGCAGGCTCACCCACCGGCACGGCAAGCCCCGGCTTGGTCATCGTCCCCACCCCGCGGCCGCCGGTGACAAAGACCATGGTCCGGGCGCCGGGCCGGTTGAGGGGCTCACGCCGGACGGTAACGTGGATTTCGGCGCCGTTGGTCACGTCCGGGTCGTCGCCGGCATCCTTCACCACGTGGCAGGTGGCCCAGGTTTCGGTAAACTCCTGGCCGTGGAGGCGAAAGGCCACCCGCTCTCCCCGGGGGAGGACGATCTCGGCCTCGTCCGCCAGTTCCTGGCGCCGGAGCATCCGGGCCGCTCCGGCAGCAGCGGCAGCGGCGCAGGCACCGGTGGTGTAGCCGTGGCGAAGCTCCCGGCCGGACACGGCCACTCTACCCCAGGACCGCCGGCAGGGGAGCGCCCGACGCCAGCATGGCCAGGGCCCGCTCCCGCAGCTCGCCCTTGCCCAGCTCTTCCTTGCCCACCACTTCCTCCACGTCGATCCGCACGATAGCGGTGATGGCCAGCTTTTCCTCCGGGTAGGAACCCCAGGTGCCGCCGGGCTGGTATTTGCGCATGAGAGCGTCCAAGGCCAGCACCTTCTCGGCCGGCTCCTCAACCAGCCGCGCCCTGCCCCGCATGATCACGCTGCGGTAGAGATACTCGGCCCGACAGGGGGTCTCCGTCGTTCCCTGCACATAGGCGATGGGCAGGTCCACCTCAAAGCAGACCCGGTCCTCGTGGCGGATATCGTCGAGCTTCTCCCCTTCCAGGGCGCAGTGGAAATAGATCCGTCCCTCGTGCCAGGCAAAGTTGAGGGGCTTGATCCGGGGCCAGCCGTCGGCGCCCAGGGTGCCGAGCCGCCCCACGTGACAGGTGTCGAGCATCTGGCGGATGACGCCGAAATCGGTGATTCGCTTGTTGGCTTTGCGCATTACCCCTCCAGAGCCAGGATGAGCAGGGCGTTCACCACCGCCGCCGCCACGTTGGACCCCCCCTTGCGCCCCCGGTTGGTGATGAAGGGGACTTCCGGGACCTCATGCTCCAGGGCCAGGAGCGCCTCCTTGCTCTCGGCGGCCCCAACGAACCCCACCGGCAAGCCCACCACCAGGTCGGGGCGCAGACCCTCCTCCCGCACCAGGCGGATCAGATCGAAGAGGGCCGTGGGTGCGTTGCCGATGACGAAGATGCCGTTGCCCCGGTCCGACGCCCCCGCACGCAGAGCCAGGATGGAGCGGGTGATCCCCTGCTCCCGGGCCCGGCGCGCCACGTCGGGGTCGGCCACGAAACAGGAGACGGAGATGCCGAATCGCTCCAGGCGAGGCTTGGCAATGCCCGACAGGGCCATGGTGGTGTCGGTGACGATGCCCCTTCCCGCCTTGAGCGCGGCCAGGGCGCGCGGCACGGCGTCGGGGGAGAAGGCCATGCTCCGGGCATAGTCGAAATCGGCGGAGGTATGGATGGCGCGGCGCACCACCGGCCACTGGTCCGGCCCCCAGGAGTGGGAGCCCGCTTCGGCATCGATGATCCGGAACGACTCGGCCTCGATCTCCTCGGGGCGGAGGTGGACCGACATCAGCGCCACCCCGTGGCGGCGAGGGCTTCGGCGATCCGGTCCGCCGCCACCTCGGCCAGCTTGCGGTGCACGCCCAGATGCCCTCCCATGGCGAACTCCACGGCAGGGTAACGGGTGCGGGCCTCGGCCATCTCCTCGGGGAGGTCCTCCTGCACGTGGGCACCCACGAAGAGGAAGTAGGGCATCAGCAGAACCCGCTCCGCGCCTTGGGCCACGCAGGCATCGATCCCCTGCTGGATGTTCGGCAGGTGCTGCTCCCGGAACGATACCTCCACGATCTCGAATCCGGTCATTTCCTTCACCATGACGGCAATCTCCCGCACGGCGCCGTTCGCCTCGGGGATGCGGCTGCCGTGGGCCATCAACAGTATAGCAGTCTTCATGTCAACTCCTTGTGGTTTCAATCAATTCCATGATGTCCCGCCGGGCCTCGCCGATGGTGAGAGGCGTGCGCCGGAACGGGACACCATCTTCGTGCTTCAGGCGGTGGATGAGCTCGGCTATGTGGGGAAGCCGCAGCTTGACGCTCTCCATCTCGGCCGGGGCGGTGAAGACCTCCTCGGGCGACCCGCCGCGAACGATCCGCCCCCGACTCAGGATGTGGAGCCGGTGGAGAAACAGGGGCACCAGATCGACGCTGTGGGTCGCCATGACGATGGTCACCCCCTCCTGCCGGTTGAGCCGCGTAAGCAGCTCCATCATCCGGTACTCCCCCATGGGATCGAGGCCGGCGGTGGGTTCGTCCATGAGGAGCACCTCATGCCCCATGGCCAGGAGCCCGGCGATGCAGGCGCGCTTTTTCTGGCCGTAGCTCAGGTGATGGATCTGCTTGGCCGCGACCCCCGCCAGGTCCACGGCATCCAGGGCCCGCTCCACCCGCGCCTTGACCTCGGCCTCGGCAAATCCCATGTTGCGGGGGCCGAAGGCCACATCCTCGAAGACCGTGTGGGCGAACAACTGATCGTCCGGGTTCTGGAACACGAGCCCGACCGTGCGGTAGATATCCTTCGGCTGGAGGCTCCGCACATCCCAGCCGTCCAAGAGCACGCTGCCGTCGTACTCCCTGATCAGCCCGTCCATGATCTTGAGCAGCGTCGTCTTGCCCGAGCCGTTGGAGCCGAGGATACCGCAAAACTCTCCCCGCGCCACCTGGAAACGGATATCCGACAGGGCCACGGTGCCGTCGGGGTAGGCATAGGTCCTCAGGTCCACTGAAAACCTCACTGCATCCCCCAGAGGGTTCCCATGGCCACCACGAAGAGGGCGGACAGAACCACCTCGGCCGGCCGGAACGGACGGTGCCTGAACAGCGGCAGGTTCCCGTCGTACCCTCGCTGGACCATCGCGGTGGTAATGGTCTGGCTGTTGTCGAAGGCCTTGAGAACCAGGGCGCCGGCCAGGGTGCCGAAGGAGCGCATCCCCCGGCGCAGCCCGCTGTAGCCCAGGCGATTCCGCTGGGCCGCGTGGATCACCTGGGCGTCGTCCAAGAGCAGGAACAGGTAGCGCCAGGCGAACAGCGCCACCTCGATGAAGCTGCGCGGCACCCTCAGCCATGCCAGGGCAGCCATCAGGTCGGTGAACGAGGTGGAGAAGCCGACCGCCGATACAACCGACACGGCGGCGGCAATGCGGCCGGCGATGAGGAGCCCTTCCCGCAGCCCCTCCCGGTATGCGGTAAGCTCCAGCCAGGGCAACTGGAGCGTTAAAAGCGGCGTGCCGCCGCTGAAGAAGAGCTTGAGCAGGAGGACCACGACGGCGATGAAAGCCGGCTCCGCAAAGCGGAGCAGGATCAGGCGGAGCGGCACCCCCAGCGAGACGACGATCCCCAGGGAGAGGATCGCTGCCAGCAGCGGGAACAGACCGCCGGTACAGCTGATGACCATGACGAGCAGCGCCCCGGCCGTCAGGAGCTTGACCCGCGGGTCGAGCCGCGACAGGGGATGATCGGCCGGAGACGCGCTGAGGACGTGCTTCATTCGGCAATTCCCTCCGCCGCCATGTAGTCGCGGAGCCGGGTGGCATGATCGCGGTCGTCGTTGTTCAACGTCTGAAACACCTTGAGGGTCCAGGAGGGAGCCCGGCTTTCCATGGCCCGCTGGTAGTGGAGCTCGCCCGCCGACTCCTCAAGGACGAGGGCGGTCCGAAAGGCCTCCTCCCGGCTGGGAGGGGTCTGTTCGTAACGGTCGAACAGGCTTTCCAGCTCCCGGTTCTTCTCCACCAGGGGTTCGAGGGATTCGGGCAGGAGCTCCCGGGGGAACCTCCCCTCGGGCAGGAAAAGACGGCGACCGTTTCGCAGGAGGTTCGCGTGATTCTCCTCCTCGATGGAGAGCGCCTGCCAGAACTCGCCGTCATCGGGGAAAAGGTCCTGGAACAGGGCGTAGAGCCGGGATGCGTTGAGCTCCAGCGCGATCGCCTCGTTCACGAGCCGCACCAGCTCTTCGATCTCGCGGTCAGTGCCCTGGACCCAGGAGGTTTCAAGTATTGTCATCGTACGTTCTCCGTTCCGCCACCAGCATACGCCAGAAATAGCCCGCCGCAAAGCCCCCGACCGTGCCGGCCAGCAGAAAAACGAAGAGAAGCAGGTCACCCTGGTCGGTATTGATGAGAGGGGCCCGCGGTTCGCGGCCGTGTTCCGCGGCAACCTTTTCCACCACGGTCTCGTCAACGCCCGGCCATTTTTCCGATGCCCGCGACGGTCCCGCCACAAGGAGCGAGGCGAGCAGGCAGAACAGCGCCAGCATGACCACGGTTGCCCGGCGGGGACCGGCCCCCGAGCCACCGGCATCGACCACCCCCATTTTCGCCAGCAGATCGGGGCGCTTGCGGTGGAGCAGGACCACCATGCCGGCGGTCATGGCCCCTTCCAGCACGCCGAGGGGGAGCTGGGTCGGAACAAAGGCGGCAACGACCTTGAAAAACAGCGGGTAAAACGGCTCACTCCCGCGCACGCCCGAGGCCAGCTCCAGGGCAGTGGTCAGGTAGGTGGCCCAGTCGGCCAGCAACCCCGCGACAAAGGCGGCCACCGCAAGACCCGCGCCCAGCCGGCGCATCCCCCGGAAGACGAACCAGCCGGCAAAGGAGCCCGCCACCCCCATGGACACCACGTCGGCGCCGAGGGTCGAAATCCCGCCGTGGGCCAGGAAGAGGGCCTGGATGAGGAGCGCCACCGTGGTGATGACCACGCTGACCAGAGGTCCCACCAGGATCGCGGCGATCCCCGTGCCGCAGGGATGGGAGCAGGTGCCGGCGGTGGGCACCGGGATCGGCATGCAGGAGATGATGAAGACCACCGCCGCCATGAGTCCCACCAGGGGCTTGAAGGAGAGATCGTGGCGGGACAGGTCGTTCACCCGCCGTATGCCCAGGGCCAGGAAGGGGGCCGCCACGGCGAACCAGAGCGCCGCCCACCCCAGGGGGAGGATCCCCTCCGAGATGTGCATGGCGTGGGCGGGACCGGCCAGCAGCGTTGCGCCAAGGATTGCCGAACCGGCAGCATACAAGGTAATGCGTTTCATTGCGTGCTCCTTATGAAGTCATGTTCCGTCGCCGTTCTTGCCCTCGCGTGCCGGAACAACCTCATAGCCGCAGTGGATATGCTCTGCTCCCCATACAACCTCCCTTCCCCTCGGTCGGAGTGTGTTGTCGCCTTCCAGCCAGGTCTCCTGGCTCGGGGATCATCCCGTCTGCCGCGCCTTCCCGTCCCTTCGGACAGTGGCATCAATGCGGCAGCGGTCCCCCCTCACAGTTGCGGGGCAGCACCGGTATTGCACCGGTTTCCCTTACGCCGGAAGGATGCTTCTTCAGATTGAAACTGCCTGCGCTCTACACCTTGTCCCCCCGCAGATCGCCGGCAAACAGCCTGCCTGCCCCCCGGGAGGCGCAGAAGTCGCCGCACATGGTACAGGTGGCCTCGTCCTCGGGGGTGCGGCTGGCCCGGATCGCCCGGGCGTCCTCCGGATAGAGGGCCAGCTCGAACTGCCTCTGCCAGTCCAGGTCGCGACGGGCCTTGCTCATCTCCCGATCCCGCTCGCGCCCCTTGTCGGGGTACTTGTTCATGTCGCCGATGTAGGCGGCGACCCGGGCCGCCTTTACCCCCTGGCGGACGTCCTCTTCGTTGGGAAGGGCCAGGTGCTCGGCCGGGGTGATGTAGCAGATCAGGTCGGCGCCAAAGCGGCTCGACTGGGCCGCGCCAATGGCGGCGGTGATGTGGTCGAAGCCGGGAGCCACATCGGTGGAGATGGGCCCGAGCATGTAGTAGGGTGCGCCGCCGCTCATCCGCTTCTGGAGCTGGATGTTCCCCTCCACCTCGTCCAGGGGGACGTGGCCCGGCCCCTCCACCAGCATCTGGCAGCCCATCTCGCGCCCCATCTCCGCCAGTTCGCAGTTGATCAGCAGCTCCTGGATCTGGGCCCGGTCCGATGAGTCGTGGATGGCGCCGGCCCGCAGGCCGTTGCCCAGGGAAAGGACCGTGTCGTATTTCTTCAGGATGCCGATCACCCGGTCAAATTGCTCGTAGAGGGGATTCTCGCGGCCGTTGGCCATCATCCAGCCCACCATGCTCACCCCTCCTTTGGAGACCAGGCCGCCATAGCGGTACCCCTGGCGACGGAGCCGCTCGATGGTGTAGAGGTTGATGCCGCAGTGGACCGCCATGAAGGCCATGCCGTCGGCGCACTGGCGCTCGATCAGGTCGAAGAGCATCTCCGGGTCGAGCCGGTTGGGGTCGCCGTATGTCCTCGCCGCCTCGCAGAAGGCTTGGTAGAGCGGGACGTTCCCCACCGGCAGGTCCACGGCCGCGATGACCTCGCGCCTGACCCGGTCCAGGTCGCCGCCCACGGACAGCTCCATGAGGGTATCGGCGCCGGACTCCCGGGCGGCCCGGGCCTTGCGCACCTCGGCCTCGTAGTCGACGATGTCCGAGGAGGTGCCGATGGAGGCATTCACCTTGGTCCGCAGTCCCTTGCCGATGCCGACCGCCTTTGGTGCGCGCACGTGGTTCCAGGGGATGACGACCTTCCCCTCGGCCACCATCAGGCGGACATACTCGGGGGAGACGTGCTCCTCCACGGCCACGGCCGCCATCTGGGGGGTAATGATGCCCTCGCGGGCCTGTTCGATCTGGGTTTTCACGCACTGCTCCTTGTGGCGTATGATCTGCAGCGTGCCACGAACGACGCGGCCAGTTCCGGGTTGCTCCCGAAGTGGAGGTGGAGGTAGGAGGCAAGACAGTTGCGGTAACGGTATCCTTCCATTCCCAGGTCAACCGGGCCCCGGCGGACCCGGTAGGCACGCTCCACGTCGGCGGGCATCTCTTCCATCTCCGAGTAGTGGAACTCGTGCCCCCGGGCCAGGGTGCCGGCGGGGCCGATGATGGTATCCGCCGCCAGTTCAACCTCGCGATAGCCGAGGGCCTTGCGGCGGGGAAGCATCCGGGTGGTCACCGGGAATATCCCCACGAACTCGTGGAGCGACTCCGGCGTCCCGGCGCCGTCCACCACCCCGCGCGTCAGGTAGATGAAACCGCCGCACTCGGCATAGACCGGCATCCCCCCGTTCACGGCCCGGGCCAGGGACTCCTTCATCCCGGCGTTGGCCGCCAGGGCATCGGCAAAGACCTCGGGGTAGCCGCCCGGCAGGTAGACCCCGGCCACGTCGTCCGGCAGGCGTTCGTCCCGCAGGGGAGAGAAGGTGACGATCTCGGCGCCGGCGCGGCGCAGCAGACAGAGGTTGTCCTCGTAGACGAAGCAAAAGGCCTCGTCCCGGGCAACCGCCAGCCGCACCGGTCCCGCCGGGGTCCGGCAGGGAATCGGCTCCGCGCGGGGCACGGGCGCGTCCAGGGGGTTGGCCGCCCCCCAGAGCAGCCCCAGGTCCACCCGGTCGCGGATCACTTCCACCAGGTGATCCAGGAACTCGTCCGACAGGGGATGCTCCTCAGCCGTGAAAAGCCCCAGGTGGCGCGCGGGGATGTGCAGCCCGTCGTCCCGGGGGATGCAGCCGAACACCTTCAGCTCCGGCAGGGCCTGGGCCATCGCCTCACGGAGGATGCGCTCGTGGCTGTCGCCAGCCACGTTATTGAAGATGACCCCGACCACCCGCACCGAGGGGTCGAATTCGGCGAAACCCTTGAGGATGGCGGCGGCGCTGCGGGCCAGTCCCCGGGCGTCCACCACCAGAACCACCGGCGCGCCGGTCAGCCGGGCCACCTGGGCCGTGCTCCCCTCGTCGGCGGTCCCGCCGAACCCGTCGAAGAGTCCCATGACTCCCTCGATGATGGCCATGTCGGCGTTGAGGGCGTGGTGGGCAAAGGATGCCCGGACAAACTCGGGGGGACAGATCCAGCCGTCCAGGTTGGCCGAGGGGAGGCCCGTCACCAGCCGGTGGTAGCCCGGGTCGATGAAGTCGGGGCCCACCTTGAAGGGCGCCACGGTAAGGCCGCGCCGCCGGAAGCACTCCATGATGCCCACGGTGATGGTTGTCTTGCCGGAGCCGCTGTGCGGGGCGGCGATAACGATCGATTTCATGGTTTACCCGTTCACCAGCTTCACCACTGCACGGCCGTCCTCGAAGTAGTCGATGATGTTCATGCAGCAGTAGGTCTGCTCTATGGAAAAGAGGTTGGCCAGGGGCGCGCCGATGGCCTCCAGGAGAATGATCCGATTCACGCCGCCGTGGGCCACCACCAGGACGTCTTCCCCCCGATGCCGCTCCACGATGGCATTGACCGCGGGCATGACCCGGGCCCGGACGTCCAGCAGGTTCTCCCCCCCCGGCACCCGGTAGCCTTCCAGGTCGTTGAGCCGCGCCTGCCAATGGTGGGGATAGCGGTCCTGGAGCTCCTGCCAGCTCTTCGCCTCCCATTCGCCCATGCAGATTTCCCGCAGTTCCGGGTGGCGCTGCGGCTGAACGTTCAGGTGGGCGGCCAGGGACTCGGCCCCCCAGACGCAGCGGGTAAGGTCGCTGGTATAGCAGGCGGCGATCCGAACCCCGTCGAACCGCTTGCGGAGCTCCAGATACTGGGCCTTGCCCCGCTCGGAGAGGCCCACGTCGTTGTGTCCGTTGTAGCGGGGGACGCCGGCCCCCTCCACTTCGCCGTGACGGATGAGATAGATGCGTGTTTTGCGTGTCATGTTCCGTTCCTGAGAGGGAAATATCCCTGTTGTTCGTAGTCGGGCAGCCTCACGGCATGCCCCTGTTTCATATTCCTGCGCGGGTGCTCCTGGGAAGGAATCACGGGGAGCATGGAAGGAACGCACCCGTACGGGACTGTCAGATCCGCTGCAAAGCCAGGATGGCCAGCAGGCAGAGGATCTCGTTCAGTTCGCTGGCACAGCCGATGACATCACCGGTGACCCCGCCGAGATGCCGGTGGAACCACCACCGGAACCCGCCGGTGAAGAGAACGGACGCGGCGAGTAGGGCCATGCCCGGCGGGCCAAGCAGCACCCAGGCTGCAACGGCCATGATCGTGCCGGCCGCCACCAGGTGGAACACCCCGGCTCCGGCGATGAAGGCGGCGCCGAGGCCGTCCTGCCGGGCGCGGTTGGCGCCCACGGTCATCTGCACCTGGGCGTAGCGGGCCACGGCGGGAAAAAGCAAGAGCGCCTGACGCTTCAAGTCGTCCGGCACCGCCAGGAGAGCCTGGTACTTGAGCGCCAGCCCGAGCACGAGCCCCACCACCCCCACGGCACCCACCCGGGAATCCTTCATGACTGCCAGGAAACGCTCCCTGCCGCCACGGGCCGCCAGCCCGTCGCAGACATCGGCCAGGCCGTCCAGGTGCAGCGCGCCGGTTACCCCGGCCAGCAGCGCCACCAGCAAAAGATCGCTGACCGACCGCGGCAACACCGCCGCCAGGAGCATGTCGGCCCCGGCCAGCAGTGCTCCCAGGGTGAGCCCCGCCAGGGGGAAGAAGGCCATGGAGCGTCCCAGGGCACGTTCGTCCCAGCGCAGCCGGAACGGCAGCGGGACAACGGTCAGGAACTGAAGGGCAATGAAATAGAGTCTCAATAGTCCCCTTCCGCTACACCCGCTTCCTCGAAGGTGGCCATTTCCGTCAAAATCCTGACCCCAGCTTCGATGAGTCCCATGGCCAGGGCACCGCCGGTCCCCTCGCCGAGGCGCATCTGGAGGTCCAGGATCGGTGCGGCGCCGATGCGGTCGAGCATGGCCCGGTGCCCCACTTCCACCGACTGGTGGGCCGCAAAGAGGTAATCCCGCACATGGGGATTGAGCTCGCAGGCCACCAGAGCCCCGGCCGTGGAGATGAAGCCGTCCACCACCACGGGCAGCCGGTTTGCGGCGCAGCCGAGGATCAGGCCGGCGATGCCGGCGATCTCCAGTCCTCCGACTTTTGCCAGCACATCGATGGGATCTTTCGGATCGGGTTGGTTCAGGGCCAGCCCCGCCTCGATGACCCGGACCTTGTTGGCAAGGGCCCCATCGCCGATGCCGGTCCCCCGGTGGGTCACCGCCGGGACCGGCAGCCCCGAGAACGCGGCGATGATGGCAGCCGACGGCGTGGTATTGCCGATGCCCATCTCGCCGGTGCCGACCAGGGCGACCCCCTCCTGCTTAGCCTCGTTCGCCAAGCCGATCCCCACCTCCAGGGCAGCCACCGCCTCCTCCCGGGTCATGGCCGGGCCCTGGGCGAAATTGCGGGTGCCCCGGGCAACCTTCCGGACGATGAGGCCGGGGGTGTCGCCGAAATCGTGATCGACCCCGATGTCGACCACCCGCACCTGGGCTCCCACGTGGCGGGCGAGCACGTTGATCCCTGCACCGCCCTTCAGGAAGTTGTAGACCATCTGGGGGGTCACTTCCCGGGGAAAGGCCGACACGCCCTCGTCGGTCACGCCATGATCGCCGGCAAAGGTGAAGACCACCTTCTTCTCCGTATCGGGCGCAAGGCTGCCGGTGATGGCCGCCATACGCCGGGCGAACTCCTCCAGTCGTCCCAGGGAGCCGACGGGCTTGGTTTTGTTGTCGAGCCGCGCCTGGGCCTGGGCCATGAGTTCGGCATCTACGGGACATATTTTTGACAGGGCTTCGGTCAGCAGCGTCATGCAGTACCTCGTCTTTCAGGATTGTCTTTCAGGATTCATTTGAGGCGCAGCGGGAGTCCGCTGAACGTCACGTAGACTTCGTCGGCCGCGGCGGCGATCCGCTCGTTGGCCTCGCCGGCCAGGTCACGGAACTGCCGCGCCAGCCGGTTCTCCGGCACGATCCCCATGCCCACCTCGTTGGATACGATGATGAGCGGGGTCCGGAGGGAAGGGAATGTCCGCGTCAATGTTTCGACTTCATCGAGCACACGGGCTGGATCGTCCAGGGAAAAGAGGAGATTGGAGAGCCAGAGGGTGACGCAATCCACGAGAACCGCGGCAAACCGGCCGTCCTGGGCCGCCAGGGCCTCGGCCAGGGCCAGGGGTTCTTCGATGGTGGTCCAGGCATCGCCGCGGCGCGCCCGGTGCCGGGCGATCCGTTCGGCCATTTCCCCGTCGCCGGCAGAGCCGGTGGCCAGGTAGCCGAGGGGAGCACCCAACCGGGCCGCCAGTTCCTCGGCCAAGCGGCTTTTGCCGCTGCGGGCGCCGCCCGTTATGAAAATGATCTGTGCCATGAATGAAAAACCCCGCCTCCTGACAAGGGGGCGGGGCTCGAATACCGTGGCTGAATTGACGATGGCTTCGGCACCTCTTCCTCGGAGGCCGCTGCTCATGCGTTCGGGCAGGTTTCCTGGCTCACGGATCAATTTACTCGCCGCGCCTTCCCGGAAGAAGACGTATTTCACGCCTTCACATCAACAAGGACTCCAGTGGCATTGCTGCGGCTTTCATCACCGTTCACAGTTGCGGGACAGCAAGGGATTCTCACCCTTTTCCCTTTTACCTTCCACCGTGGGAGTGGAAGCACCTGAACGCTTGAAATATTCGATTGTTCAAAGACTTGTAGCAGAGCGGGCTGTAAAAGTCAACGCCCTTGGCGACCGGTCATTCCGGAGCGCCCTCCTCTGCCTGCGGGTGTTCTTCGGCCATGATCGCCTCGATCCGCGCCCAGATGGCGTCGCGTCCCTCGCGGGAAAGGGCGGAGAAGAAAGCCGTCTCGTCCGGGGCCAGGCCGAGAGTCCGGCTGATCAGGGCCGCCTGCTTGGCCCGCTCGTTCTTCGAGACCTTGTCGCACTTGGTGATGACCACCAGCACCGGGATGTCGTAGGCCCGCAGCCACTGGAGCATGAGCCGGTCCTCCTCGGCCGGCGTCCGGCGGACATCCACGATCAGCACCACGCAGGCGAGGCAGGAGCGTCCCGCAAGGTAGGTCTCGACCATGGGGCCCCACTGCTTTTTCACCTCCGGCGGGACACGGGCGAACCCGTAGCCCGGAAGGTCAACCAGCATCAGGCCGCCATTCACCCGAAAGAAGTTGATGAGCTGGGTGCGCCCCGGCGTGGAACTGGTCCGGACCAGGCTCTTGCGGTTCACGAGCACGTTGATGAGTGACGATTTTCCGACATTGGATCGCCCCACAAAGGCGATCTCGGGAAGGTCGCCGGGCGGGTAGTGCTCAGGCCTCGTGCCGCTCGTGACAAATTCCGCGCTCGTGATATTCACCATGGATCCCCCTGAAATGCTGGCTGCCCGTGCGACAATAGCACCTCGGCCCTCCCAATGCAATCAGTGGCGACAACCGGTCGCACGTCACACTTTAGGCAAGAAAATTGCATGTTATTCTGAACATTTGTCGTCCGCAGCTGCTTACCCCGAACAGGTGCCCCATGAACAAGGAACTGGAAACCCTCATTCTCTCCGCCGTGGACCTGCCGACCATCCCGCTCGTCGCCACCAAGGTCATCGAAATGATCGAGCAGGAGGACGTGACGATCGAGAAGATCGCCCAGGCGGTCTCAGCCGATCCAGCCGTAGCCGCACGCATCCTCAAACTCTCCAACTCGGCCTACTATGGCTGTCAGCGCCAGATCAACACCCTGTCCGGAGCAATCATGCTCCTTGGGTTCAGGACCCTGAAAAGCCTGGTGGTGGCCGCGTCCCTCAAGCAGATATGCAAACGCTTCGGCCTGACGGAGAAAATGCTCTGGGAACATGCCGTGGGCGCCGCCATCGCCGCACGGATCATCAGCGCCAACGGCAAGTTCGTCAACGAAGAGACGGCGTTTCTGGCCGGGCTGTTCCACGACATCGGCAAGACCATCATGAACGACCTGGATCCTTCGAAATACCAGCAGGTAATGATGCGCTGCTACAATGAGGGGCTGCCGTTCGAGGGCGTGGAGCGGAGCATCTACTCCTTTTCCCATGCCGAGGTGGGAGCACTCGTCATCCGCAAGTGGAACTTCCCGGAGACCCTTTCCGCGGCGGTCATGCACCACCACGACTTTCCCAACCCAGGGCTGTCGGACCAGTACGAGCTTTTTCTGACCGCCACCACCTGCCTGGCAGACAAGTTCTGCAAGAAACTCGGCATCGGCGAGCGCCACCCGGACGACGAGCTCGATCTGGGAAAAACGCCGGAGGCGCATCTACTCGGCTACACGCCCGAGGCTCTCCAGCGTGACGTGACACTGTTCGCCCAGACTTACGAGGAGAACAAGAATTTTTTCATCAGCGACTGAGCGCTGCCGCGGGCAGGGGCATACCAGACACAAGAAGACGCGCGGCTCTCTGCCGCGCGTCTCTGTGTTTCAGTCAACACCCGATTATCGCGGCACCCAGCCGGCAGACGGAATGCACCACCCCGGCGCGCGCCCCGGCCCCCTGGCGGCACGTTGCCGCCACATGCGGCGATCAGCTCATATCAGGCCTTTTCCCGGATGATCAGCCCCTTGAGCTCGTCGAGGACTTTGGCGATCTTGAGGATTTCCTCGGCGGGAATCTGCCGGATCACCTCGCCGTTTTCCCGTGCCAGGACCTTGACGACCGTTCTGTTGGTGTCCTTGTCCACGGAAAATTCAAGATCGCGGCTGACCGACTCGATGAACGCATTGATCCGTTCAGCCGCCTCCTTGACCCGTTCCTCTTCGCTCTTGCCCTTGTCCTTCTCGGGCTCGCGGGTCTGCTCCACGGGCCGTTGAGCATGTTTCCCCTCTCCATCCTGCCGCGACTTGGCCACAATTGCCGGAACAACCGCAACCGCGGATGGTCCTGTCCCACTGGTGGCTTCGATATTCATGGCATCTCTCCCTGAGAATATAACACTCCCTATGACCACATATCGGAATGCCGCAGGGAAACTTTAGAAAAAAACGTCTAACCCGGGAAAAACCCTCTGCAGTCCCGGCATCCATGAAGCTGGACCGATACCCAATTCCAGGAATTAACACATGTCTATGGATTCATAGCGTAAAAGGCTGGCCCTCGAACACGCGGCGCACTCGCCCCTCCCACCGGACTTATCATCTTGTTTTTCAACGTGGAACGTACTATCACGCTTACACCCGAGGGCTCGAACAGCACCGGAAGCTTCGATGGAGAGCGCGACCTCCCTCCCCCCGCCACGGGCACATGAGTCAAAGCACTGACATACAAACATGAACGATGCCTGGGCGTGGGACGCCGCCGGACTGACAAAGGAAACGCAGCAGGTTGCTGCCTGGGTCAAGTGTGCCGGATCAGGATGTGCGACAGGATCCTATACCTGGGTCGCAAGCGATGGCTCTGAATGCAATCTCCCAGGTCAACAGCACCAATGCCCGAGGCTCTCTTCACGGCCTCGATCATATTCGCTCCATCATCTGCCATCCAAACTACGCATGGTCGTGGAAACAACCGCATGGCGCGCAACGCTCAGACGCCACAATGAGTCAACTTTCCGTCCTCCCACCCCCCCACTCAAAACATCTCGATATTTCAACATATTTTCCGCATGGCATTACAGTTGCTATCTAGCTTCCAGCAATTATCCCATGGGAGACATTTCATCTAAGGTCGGGAGCTGTCATGAAAGTCGTGATCTTTGCCGGAGGCCTGGGAACAAGGATTTCCGAGGAATCCTACCTGAAACCGAAGCCGATGATTGAAATCGGCGAGAAGCCAATTCTTTGGCACCTCATGAAAATCTACGAGACCCAGGGGTTCAACGAATTCATCATATGCCTCGGATACAAAGGATTCATGATCAAGCAGTACTTCATGAATTACTACCTCTACAATTCCGACGTTACCTTCAACCTGCAGACCAACAGTTTCGAGATTCATCAAACCAATACGGAAAAATTCCGTGTCACGTTGGTTGAAACGGGACTCAATACTCTCACCGCCGGGCGGCTCAAGAGAGTCAGGCAGTACGTGGGCAAAGAAGAATTTCTCCTCACCTATGGCGATGGCTTGGCCGACGTCAACCTCCAGGAACTGATTTCGTTCCACCGGTCTCACGGCAAAATTGCCACTGTGACGGCAGTACAGCCCGCCGGCCGTTTCGGGCTTCTCGGCCTGGATGACGACAACCGGGTATCGAGCTTCAAGGAAAAGCCGCTCGGTGACGGCGGCTGGATCAACGGGGGGTTCTTTGTATTGAAACCGGAGGTGTTCTCCTACCTCCCCGATGATGCCGATCTCACGATGTGGGAACAGACCCCCCTGGAAGAGCTGGCGCACGCTCACGAACTCGTAGCGTACAAGCATCATGGCTTCTGGAAATGTATGGACGCCCTCCGCGACAAGGAAGAACTTGAACGGATGTGGCAATCGGGCCAGGCCCTTTGGAAGATCTGGAAATGACGAGACAATTCTGGAATGGAAGACCAGTGTTTATTACCGGCCATACCGGTTTCAAGGGGGGATGGCTTTCGCTCCTTCTCAAGCGTTACGGCAGCCATGTTTCTGGCTATGCACTTGAGCCTGCTCACGAAAACGGCATCTTTGCCTCCGCCCGAATAGCCGATGCACTGGCCGCGTCGACCATCGCCGACATCAGGGATGGAGCACAGCTTAAACGGGCCATGTCGAGCGCTGCCCCCGAAATTGCGTTTCATCTGGCTGCCCAGCCCTTGGTGCGCGCATCTTACAATGACCCTGTGAACACCTACGAAACAAACGTCATGGGGACCGTAAACTTCCTGGAGGCTGTCAGGGAGGTCCCTTCCGTTCGCGTCGCAATCGTTGTCACGAGCGACAAGTGCTATGAAAACAATGAGTCTTCCGTGCCTTTTCGCGAGGATGACCCAATGGGTGGCAGCGACCCGTACTCCAACAGCAAAGGGTGTGCTGAATTGGTGGTTTCGGCGTACCGCCGCTCATTTTTCTCCAATTCTCCAACACGCGTCGCAACGGTGCGTGCCGGAAACGTCATCGGCGGCGGGGACTGGGCTACAGATCGCCTCATCCCTGACCTTGTCCGCACCTTTACCGAACGCGAAACTCTTCTGCTTCGATATCCCAACGCAGTCCGGCCCTGGCAGCACGTCTTGGAACCACTCTGCGGATATCTGACTCTGGCGGAGTACTTGTGGAATAATGGAGGATCATATCCCGGAGGATGGAACTTCGGGCCAGCACGGGAAGACACGAGGACGGTACTTGATGTGGTCCGCATTGCAGCGGGCCTGTGGGAGAAAGGTGCTTCTTGGGCACTGGACAAGGTGCTTAACCCAGGGGAAGCCCACCATCTGAGTCTCGACTGTTCGCGTGCACGCTCCGTTCTCGGTTGGACTCCGGCCCTGTCACTCGAAGAGGCGCTCCATTGGACAATTGCGTGGTATCTGGGCTGTGATGACGGAACCACCGACATGCGGATGTTCACCGAAAGGCAAATTGACGATTATGAGTATCGTGTGTGCAGCTCTCGGAGGGAAGCTGCCATCGGGGGACAGCATGCATGACGAAAGGGAAGCCAGGCTGAGACACAAGGTGATTGACGCTGCCTTGGACTATTACAACCAGGTCCATGCGACACGGAAAGCCTTTTCGCCAGGCGATCGGATATCGTATGGCGGCCGCGTCTTCGACGGGCAGGAATTGGTGAACCTTATTGACGCATCACTTGATTTCTGGCTGACCACAGGACGTTACGCCGACCAGTTCGAGCACGGCTTCGCCAGACACCTTGGGACAAAGCACTGCCTGCTCGTAAATTCAGGGTCATCCGCAAACTTGCTCGCCTTCATGGCACTTACATCGCCAAAGCTCGGAGACAGGCGTATTCGGCGGGGCGATGAAGTCATCACCGTAGCAGCCGGCTTCCCGACAACCGTTGCCCCGATCATCCAGTTCGGCGCAATCCCGGTATTCGTCGATGTCACCTTGCCTACCTACAACATCGATGTTACGCGACTCGACGAGGCATTGTCCCCTCGTACCAAGGCCGTCATGGTGGCCCATACCCTGGGGAACCCCTTTGACCTGGGGGCAATTCGATCGTTCTGTGACCACAACGGCCTCTGGCTCATCGAGGACAACTGCGATGCCCTCGGATCGCGGTACGTTATCGACGGCACTTGGCGTAACACCGGCACAATCGGGCATTTTGGCACCTTCAGCTTCTACCCCCCGCATCACATGACCATGGGCGAGGGAGGAGCGATTTGCACCAACGACGACCAGCTGAAGCGAATAGTTGCGTCACTCCGGGACTGGGGGCGCGACTGCTGGTGCCCTTCGGGCAGGGACGACACCTGCGGCAACCGGTTCGCACGGCAGTACGGCGAGCTGCCATCAGGTTATGACCACAAATATGTTTACTCACACTTCGGCTATAACCTCAAAGTCACCGAAATGCAGGCGGCGATCGGCTGCGCGCAGCTTGAAAAGCTTCCGGCCTTCATTGAAGCCCGGAAAAAGAACTGGCAGCTCCTCCGCAACGGCCTTGCTGACCTGGAAGAATTTTTTGTGTTGCCGGAAGCGATGAAAGAGAGCGATCCCTCATGGTTCGGCTTTCTGTTGACCGTGCGGGATGGAAAGATCGTCTCCCGTGACCGGCTCGTCGAGCATCTGGAGAAAAACGGCATTCAGACCAGAATGCTCTTTGCCGGCAATCTGATTAAACACCCCTGCTTCGATGAAATGCGGAGGGATGGGACGGGCTATCGTGTTATAGGCAATCTGCCTGTTACCGATCGGATCATGCGGGATACCTTGTGGCTTGGAGTCTATCCAGGGTTGAACGAGGCGATGATCGACCACATGATCGCTACAATCCGCTGCCTTATGGGGGCCGCGCGGTGATGGATTTCAGAGAAACCGATATTCCTGGTTGCGTCGAAATCACCCCTCGAATCCTGAGGGACGAACGGGGGACGTTCGTCAAAACCTTCCATCGCGAGATGTTTGCGATGCAGGGGCTGAACACCGCGTGGGCTGAGGAGTACTACTCTGTATCGCACCGGGGAGTGTTGCGCGGCCTTCACTTCCAGCTTCCGCCCCATGACCATGACAAGCTGGTTTACTGCACCCGGGGCTCGGTTTTGGATGCGGCCCTGGATTTGCGGAGAGGGTCGCCGACCTACGGCGGCCATGTCCTGCTGGAGCTCAGTGCAACGGCCGGCAACATGCTCTATCTCCCTCGTGGGCTGGCTCACGGCTTTTACGTGCAGAGCGAATCGGCGACCCTGATCTACAAAGTCACCTCGGTGTATGCGCCCCAGCATGACGCCGGCATCCTGTGGAATTCCGCCGGCATCCCCTGGCCCGACAACGCCCCGACCCTCTCCCCGCGAGATGCCGGCTTCGGCTCCTTTAACGGCTTTGCAAGCCCTTTTGAGTACCAGGACCGGAGAGGGGCGGCATGAGGATTCTGGTCACTGGAGCTTCGGGCTTCGTTGGTTGCCATGTGGTGACGGCTCTCCTGGAGAAAGGGCATCGGGTGACTGCCGTGGCCCGCGATCCGCAGCGGGCGTCTCAGGCTCCCTGGCATGGCCGTGCGACCTTTCTGGCCGCCGACATCCATGCTCCGGGATGCGCCGAGCGGCTCGAAGCCTCTCATTTTGACGCCGTCGTGCATCTGGCCTGGCCGGGGCTGCCCAACTACGCGGCCCTGACCCACCTGGACCGGACGCTTCCGGCCGAGTGCCGGTTTCTGGGCGAGTTGGTCCGGGCCGGGGTCAGGCAACTTCTGGTTTCCGGCACCTGCTTCGAATACGGCCTTGCTTCCGGCTGTCTCAACGAGTCAACCCCGTCGCAACCGGTAACCGCCTACGGCATGGCTAAAAACACCCTGCGGGGTTATTTGGAGATCCTCCAGAAATCCCACCCCTTCCGACTTCAGTGGGCAAGGCTTTTCTACATGCATGGCCGGGGACAGAACCCCGGAAGCCTCCTGCCCCAACTTGATGCAGCGCTGGCCGGAGGCCAGCCCGTTTTCAATCTATCCGGCGGAGAACAGTTGCGAGATTATCTGCCGGTCGAAGAGGTGGCTACCCGCCTGGTCGCATTGCTGGAGCATCCAGGCTTTGACGGCATCGTCAATATTTGCAGCGGAAAGCCGATTTCGGTGCGCCGCCTGGTAGAAGAACATGTTGCCGCTGTCGGGGGCTCCATCCGCTTCAACTTCGGCCATTACCCCTACCCCGATTACGAGCCCATGGCCTTCTGGGGGGATGGCACGCGCTTTTATCACATTCTCAATGACTCTTTGAGATATTCGGAACACCCATTGACAGGAAAACCTTGCCTATGAAAGCTCAAATCAAGCCGCGCATTAACCAGGAAGGACGGACCCGGCTCGAAGAAGTAATCCCGCTGGAAACTCCCTTTGTCCTGTTCGTTGACCCATCGAGCGCCTGCAATTTCCGCTGCAAGTTCTGTCCGAACGGCGATCCGGCACTGATCCGGGAAACCGGTCGGTGGCAGGGGAACATGGACTTCTCCCTGTACCGCAAGATTATCGACGATCTCAAGGCGTTTCCCGAGCCCTTGAAGGTCCTCCGCCTTTACAAGGACGGGGAGCCTTTTCTGAACAAGCGGTTCGCGGACATGGTCCGCTATGCCAAGCAGAGCGGCGTCGCCCGTTTTATCGACACCACCACCAACGGCTCGCTGCTCGATCCCGAAACCATCCGGCCGGTCCTCGACGCCGGCATCGACAGGATCAACATCTCGGTCGATGGACTCTCAGATCAGCAGTTCCTGGAATTTGCCGGGGCTCGTGTGAATTTCGACCGCTTTGTCGACAACATCCGGCATCTCTACGCTATGAAAGGGGAGTGCGAAATCCTCATCAAGATTGCCGGAGATTTTCTCAGTCCGGCGGACAAGGAACGCTTCTTCAGTACGTTCGGCGACTACGCAGACCGTATTTTCATCGAGAATATGGCCCCGTGCTGGCCGGAGTTCGATCTGGCGGACCGCCTTGACGTCCCCATGGATACGGGGATTTACGGCCAGCCGGTCGGTGAAGTTCTGGTCTGTCCCTATATTTTTTATTCCCTTTCGGTGAACTCCGACGGGACGGTCAGCCTCTGCTTTCTCGACTGGGCCCGGAAGCTGATCGTCGGTGACTTGCGCCGGGAGAGCCTCAAGGACATCTGGACCGGTGAGCGGATTCAGTCCCACCGCATCGCGCACCTCCTGGGCCAGCGCAAGCAGGACCCCGTCTGCGGAGATTGCGGCCAACTCACCCATTGCCTTCCCGACAATATCGATCCATTCCGTGACGTCCTGCTGGAGAAGGTTCGGACCTCGAAGCCATGACCGAATCCGTGTCGGTATTGCACCTGACGGCCCACCTGGGGGGCGGCGTGGGTAAGGCCCTCAGCGGTCTCATCCTCAACACGCCCGCGCGGGGGGGGATCCGTCATACCATCGCCTGCCTGGAGCGCCCCGAAAAAACCCAGTTTATCGATCCGCTCATCGCTTCGGGATGTCCTGTGGTGATCGCCCCTGACCATGAAACCCTTTCCGGCCTGATCAAAGAGGCGGACATCGTCCAACTGGAATGGTGGGGACATCCGGCCCCCATTGCCGCACTCTGCAAAGGACCGATGCCGGCACTGCGGTTGCTCCTCTGGTGTCACGTCTCGGGCATTCATACTCCCGTCATTCCTGAAGGGCTGATCCGGTCTGCCCACCGCTGCATCTTTACCTCTCCCTGCACCTACGGAGCCCCTGAAGTCGCCGGGCTCCCACCGGATCAGAAACATAAGCTGGGGGTGGTGCACAGCGCCGGGGGCTTCGAGGGGCTTCAGCCGCCGGAGAGGCAAATTGATGACGCTTTGGCGGCCGGTTATCTGGGAAGCCTGAATTTTGCCAAGTTGCACCCCTCATACGTCGAGTTTTTGACAGCAGTCCAGGTCCCGAATTTCCGGGTCCGGGTGATCGGAGATGAAACCAACCGGGAAATTCTCGAGTGGCAGTGCCGGGAGGCCGGTCGTCCAGAGATGCTTGAGTTCCGCGGGTACAAAACGGATATCGTCTCGGAACTGGCAACCATCAACGTCTTTCCCTACCTCCTCAACCCCCTGCATTACGGAACGTCCGAAAATGCTCTGCTGGAAGCCATGGCCATGGAGGTCGTCCCCATCGTTCTGGACAATCCTGCCGAACGATGTCTGGTCACCGCGGGCGAAACCGGTCTATTTGTACGCAATCCCAACGAGTTCGGGGAGGCTGTCGACTGGCTTTTCCGCAACCCACGGGAACGCGTGCGGTTGGGGCGACAGGCGGCCGCCGCGGTGCGCGACCGCTTTTCCGTGTACCGGTCCGTAAACGCATTCGACGGCCTTTACCGTGAGACGCACAGAGAAGAAAGAAGAGTCTTTGATTTTGAAGCGCTCTTCGGCCGACACCCCGCAGAATGGTTTCTGGCCACCCAACGACTTCCCGAGATTTTTGCGCCGGAAGGAAAGGCATCGCTTGGCACTCTGAGTGCAATGGTCCTCCCTGGGCTTCAAGAAAGAACGAAAGGGACCGTTTTCCACTATGCCGCGTATTTCCCCGAGGATCTTCTCCTGAAGCAGTGGGCTGGCCAACTCGGCAACGCCAATCCTGACAACGATAGGTGATATAGATGTCAAGACTTTCATGCCCGGTGTGCAGGGACTCATCTCCGCGGAACCTTCTTTCTCTCGATTGCGGCAATCTCGACGGTTCCAGCCTTTATCCGACCGTAAGACTAATGGCGTGTTCGGTTTGCGGTCATCACTTCAATGATCTTTCCCCCAACGAAGTTGCCGGATTGGGAAGGTATTACAACAACGAGTATGCCCCTGCCAACCTTAACTCCGTGGTCAAGGAGGGAGATCTTCCCGGAAGTACTGGGAAATTCACCTCGGATCGCTACGATCAGTTGTACCGGCTCATTGCGCCACACGTGAAGGCGAACGGAGCCGTCCTGGATGTTGGCTGCGCAGTGGGAGGCTTCCTGGATTTTCTCAAAACCAGGGGATATTCGCGTCTGTACGGGGTAGATGTGACCCAAGCGTACGTCGAGGCTGCCCGCGAGAAAAATCATGAGATTCAATTGGGTGATGCGGAAAGTCTCCCCTTTGATGCATGGATGTTCGATGCGCTGGTCGTTGAGCAGGTCCTCGAGCACCTGGTGAATCCCGTTATGGCATTCCGTGAGGCCGCGCGGGTGCTCAAACCCGGCGGTGTCCTCTGTATCGGCGTCCCCGATGCTGCCCGGTACGGCGACTTATATTATTTCGACTTCTACTGGCTCCTGATGCGCGAGCACATCCAACACTTCGACATCACCAGCCTGAAGCGCCTCGCATATTCCGAAGGTTTCGACCTGATCGGCTATCAGCAGACCGCTCACCCGATCATGGGAGAAAAGATGGTCATGCCGAACCTTTCGGCAGTGTTTCGCAAGCGCTCCGACGGGGAGGCCCATGGCAGTCCCTGTACATTTGAACCGCCGTCAGTCTCTCTGGAAAACTACGTTCAAGCGGAAACCGAAAGGCTTGAACAGAGACGTCAAGCCCTCAGCCTGATTGCGGCAAGCGGCCGGCCGGTATACGTCTGGGGGGTCGGCAGGGAATTTCTGTATCTCTACGAAGCCGCCGGGTTAAAGAACTGTGCCTTGGCAGGCCTTGTGGATATGAATCCGTTCAAGCGGAAAACCGCGACCATGAACGGACAGAACATATTATCCCCTGAAATCCTTTCCGGGGCCAGCCGTGATGCATGTCTTCTGATAACAGCCATTGCCCACGGAGCATCTATTCGTGAACACATTGAAATTAACAAATTATATACGGGGGAAATTTCCTACCTTTAAGACACGTCCTCAGTCGTGTCGACACTTAAACGCATGGTTGTAAAAAATCCGGAGACTTGGCAAATGAACACAGCTAGCCCTCTTGTCAGTATTGGCGTCGCCATTTATAACGAAGAAAAGTTTCTGCGACAATCGTTGGAATCTATACTTTCACAGGATTATCCCCATATAGAGATCATCATCTCCGACAATGCATCAACCGATAAAACCCATTCAATTTGCAAAGAATTTATAGAAAAAGACTCGCGTATTGCATACTACCGATCCAATGAAAATATTGGTGCACATGCAAATGCGTTTAAAACCATCAATGTGGCAAAAGGGAAGTATTATATGTACGCCCCTGGTCACGATCTCTGGGATCCGACCTTTGTCTCCAAAGCCGTATCCCTCATGGAAGAAGATCCAGAAGTCGTTCTCTGTTATTCTCGAACAATGCGTATTGATATGAATGATAACCCCCTGGGGCCGGCTCATAACAGTTGGGACCTTCGAGGGCTATCACCTGTCGACCGTCTGACGTATCTTGTCAACCACATCTCGGGGGGAGATCCCTGCAATGGATTAATCCGCCTCGAATATCTGAAAAAATTTGATCGTAAATTTGTGTGGGGTTTTGATCAGGTCATGCTCGCCTATTTTACGTTGGCAGGCACCATCGCCCACATCCCTGAGCCTCTGTTTTTCTGGCGGATGACAGACGACGAACGCGTCGAGTCCCGTAAAGCCACCGTCCCTCAGGACAATGACCCGCTGAACAGCCGGAAGATGCTGAGCATGTCCATGACAGAGCTCTGGCGCCAGATGGGGGAAGCAACCATCCAGGTCATCAACGAGTCCGACCTCTCGATGCCTGAAAAGCTCGACTGCAAGGCAGAAGTACGGCAGTGCTTCACCCGCAGATATGGCGTTCAGTGGAACGAGGTCATCCCATACGATTTGAAACAGGACGGCAAGAACGTCCTCATGACCACGTCCGCCCCGCCGAGCCAGACCCCCTTTTCCACCAATGAAAAACGGCCGCCTGTCGGGGTTGGATTCCTCATTTCCGTATTGCGCGATGCCGGACACAACGTCTTCTTCGTAGACAATTACCTCAGCCCCAGCAACTTCCTTGAAACCGACTATATACAGCGTCACCAGATCGATTTTGTCGGCATCTACACCAACACCATCTGCTACCGGGACTCTCTGCGGATGTTTTACCGTCTGGAGGAGATGAGACAGAAGGGGATATGGAAGGGGAAAATCATTGCTGGCGGTCCCCACGCCTCGGTCAGTCCCGAAACCATACCGCCTTTCGTGGACCACATCGTCATCGGCGAGGGCGAGTATGCCATACGTGACATTGTGTCCGGCAAGGTGACGGAGAGGATCGTTCAGTACCCCTCCATTGAGAACCTCGACGAGCTCCCCATGCCGGCCTGGGATTACTTTGCCGAGATGCCCTATGACTGGGGGGGGAACTGGCTGCCGGAAGCGCCTGTTTTCACCATGAATACCAGCCGTGGGTGCCCCTTTGACTGCACGTTCTGCTCCGTGGGCTCCATCTGGGGCCGGCGCTACACCTATTTCAGCGCCGAGCGGGTCGTTGCCGACATCGAGCACGTGGTCAGGAACCACGGGGCAAAGGGAATCTACTTCCGCGAGGACAACTTCACCCTGAACAAAAAGCGGCTGTATGAATTCTGTAACCTGATGATCGAAAGGGGGATCAATATCCCCTGGGTCTGCGAAACCCGCGCATCAAGCCTTGACCGGGAAACGGTCGAACTGATGGCCCGCGCCGGTGCAAAGGGGGCATACATCGGGGTTGAAAGCGGCTCGCAGCGCCTCCTGGACTTTATGCACAAGGCAATCAAGCTTGAGGATGTACGCCAGGCATTCAAACTGTGCCAGGAGTTCGGAATCAATACGGCTGCCAGCATCATCGTCGGGGTACCCACTGAAACGCAGCAGGATCTGCAGATGACCATGGACCTGCTCAGGGAGATCAAGCCTACGGTTACCTGGTTCAATGTGTTCGTGGGCATCCCGAAGAGCAATCTGTACCGGTATGTTCTGGAGCACAAACTCTATGACTATATCGACGATCGGGGGCTGGTTTACCTCAAAGGCCACAATGAGCGGGTTCGTGCCTGGTATGGGCAGACATGGGACGCCGGACTTCCCGTCCAGATTCAGGACGGCATGATCGTTACCCCCAAAGTCAGCGTGATCATGTCTGTCTACAACGGTGAAACCTATCTGTCCGAGGCGATAAAAAGCATTCAAACCCAGTCCTTCAATAATTTCGAGTTTGTCATCGTCAATGACGCCTCGACCGACAGAACGGCCGAAATCCTCCAACATATCGACGATCCAAGAATCAGGGTCCTCACCAACCAGCAGAATCTTGGGCTGACCAAGTCGCTCAACAAGGCGCTGAACCATTGCCGCGGCGAATTCATCGCCCGGATGGATGCCGACGATCTTTCGCACCCCTTGCGGCTGGAAAAACAGGTCGCTTTCCTTGAAAGCCATCCAACCCATGCCCTGGTGGGGAGTTCCTACTATGTGATAGACGAACGGGGCAGAACCACATCCCATGCGGGAGTCCTTACCGAATCTGCCCAGATCAAGGCCGGACTCAAAGATCAGAACTGGTTCGGTCACGGCAGCGTGATGATGCGAAAGTCGGCACTCGGCATGGTTGGAGGGTACGATGAGGAGTTCAGGTATGCCCAGGATTACGACCTGTGGCTGAGGCTTTCGGAACTCTATGACGTGGCAAACATCCATGAACCCCTGTATTTCTGGAGAAATACGGCGCACGCCATATCACGCAGCAAGGCCCGGGAGCAGAAGCATTACGCAGAATTGGCCAAGAAAAATGCCCAGTTACGTATCCTGAATCGCGAAATGCAACAAACCTCTCCGGGATATCCCCTCGTCTCCGTCATCGTCCCCACATACAACCGCCCCGACATGCTCCCGGACACGCTGCGGAGCATCCTTGCGCAGACCTATCCGAACATCGAGATCATCGTGGTGAACGATGCCGGGCAGGACGTGGAACGGATCGTGACAGAAGCGGCGCCCAATGCCGTTTACCTGTGCCACGAACGGAACAGGGGTCTTGCCGGCGCCCGCAACACCGGTATCCGTCACGCCACCGGGAAATACATCGCCTACCTTGATGACGACGACATTTTTTACCCGGAGCACGTGGCAACCCTGGTGACCTTTCTGGAGGGGAGCGATTACGCGGTTGCCTACTCGGACGCTCGGCGCACACACCAGGTTAAAGAGTGTGGTCGGTACACCGTAGTGAAGCGTGATCTCCCCTACAGCGAAGACTTTGACTATGACCGGATCCTGGTGGACAACTTCGTGCCGGTGCTCTGTTTCATGCATGAAAAACAATGCATCGCTGAAAGCGGTTATTTCGACGAAACCCTCCGCCGGCACGAGGACTGGGACCTCTGGATACGGATGTCGCGAAAGTTCCGCTTCGCCCATATTCCCAAGGTAACCGGCGAATATACGTGCCGGGTGGACGGAAGCGGCATGATCACCGGCACCGTTCCGATGTTCCTTGCCACCAAGAGCGCCATCTACACCAAATACCGCAACGTTGCGTCTCTTGACGTCCAGCGGCGCCAGCGGGCCGACATGTGGGAGTTCATGCATCATCTCTACACGTTCCTGGAGACGCGCATAGCGCCGCTTGTACCACTTTTTATGGCGGACAAGAGGGCCGAAGGAGAGACAACGCTTGCCGCACTTGCCGAGACCGGTGCCACGCCGAATCAACTCAAATCAGCCTTGGCGAACCAGCTCGCCTTGGCGTATCTGAAGAGCGGCGCCGTGACCGAAGCAGTAGCCCAGTTTGAGCAGGCTGTGGCGGCAGACGCGATGAATCCTTACGCCAGCCACAATCTGGCCGTAGTCTACCGCAAAACCGGCCGAACCAACGACGCCGCGAAGGTTTTCCGGCAGATTCTGGACCGCAACGAAAGCGAGGTTACTGCTCTCACCGCCTTGGCCGAACTTGCTTCAGAACGAGGCGAGACGGCAGAAGCCCGGGAGCTCTATGGGAGGGTGCTCGCTGTCGAACCGGAGAACAAAGCCGCTGCGGAGTCGCTCGCCAGACTGCCGGCCTGTGGTCCTGCCATGGCGAAAGAGGCGCCTCTACGGGTAGCCGTCTTCTCTTTAGACTTGGAGCAGTATGCCTGTGCCCACATACGAGCCATCGCACCCGGCGAATCTCTCAGGGGCTCCATCGAACTCAAGTGGGGAGTAAGCTTCAGACGCGACCAGGCGGAAATACAGACTTCACTCATCGACTGGGCAGATTTGATCATCATCCAACGCTTCTTCCCAAAAGAGAACACTGTCCCGATCATCAATCGTATCCTCGCAGCGGGAAAGCCGGTCATCTATGAGACCGACGATCTTCTTATCGAAGTGCCGGTGACCAATCCCCACCAGGGATTAGCCGACAACTCCAAACCGTATATTCTCGGCCTGGTCTCGCAAGCCACCGCTGTCACCGTTTCCACTGAGGAGATGAAACGCGCCCTTACCCCGTACCACCGGCAGATCCACGTTCTGCCAAACCTGCTCGATGACCGCCTCTGGAATGTGCCTATGCAGGCTAAACCCTCCGGATCACCGGTGGTGATCGGTTACGCCGGCACCCCGGACCACAAGGCAGACCTGAGGCTTCTGGAGGATGTCTTGGAGCGCATCGCCGCCAAATACGGCAACCGGGTAGCGTTCCGGTTCATGGGATGCGACACGGAACGGATCAAACAGCTTCCGGGATTCTCGTCCATCACTTTTGACCCGGGATACGCCAACTACGCCCACACGATCCGGAAGGCCGGCATCGACATCGGCCTCGTCCCCCTGGAGGACAACCGCTTCAACCGGTGCAAGAGCAACGTCAAGTGGCTCGAATACTCGGCCTGCGGCATCGCCGGCGTCTACGCCGACCTGCCCCCCTACCGTTCCTGCGTGAAGGATGGGGAGACGGGGTTGCTGGTTGCCGGCTACGATGTGGACGCCTGGGTTGCGGCCATCGAAAGCCTCATCGACAACCCGGACCGCCGCCACGCCATGGCCCTGGCAGCCCGCACCGAGGTCCTTGCCAACTACACCCTGAAGAGCCGCGGCCATCTCTTCCTGGACACCTGGCGTCGGATAGCCGGCCGTAGCGACACATCACAAGCCAAGGACCAGGGCATGAACGCATCACCGCAACCGTTCGCGCCGAACACCGCACCGACCGGGGCGGACGCGCCGCAGGTCTCCATCATCATCCCCCTCTACAACAAGGTGGAGTACACCAGGCAGTGCCTGGAGGCCCTGGCCCTCAATACGGAGCAGGCCCTGAACTACGAGGTCATCCTCGTGGACAACGCTTCGAGCGACGGCACCGCCGAGTACCTGCGCACCCTTTCGGGGGACGTGACCATCGTGACCAACCTGAAGAACCTGGGCTTTGCCAAGGCCTGCAACCAGGGGGGGCGGATCGCCCGGGGTCGGTGCCTGGTCTTCCTGAACAACGACACCATCCCCCATCCGGGGTGGCTCGCCGGGCTCCTCAGGGGCGCGGAGCAGGACGGCGCCGACATCGTGGGGGCCAGGCTCCTCTACCCCAACGGCCGGGCCCAGCATGCCGGGGTGGCCTTCAACGAGCAGTCCATCGGCTATCACATCTTCAACGGCTTCCCGGCCGACGCGCCGGCCGTCAACCGCAAGCGGTTCATGCAGTGCGTGACCGCCGCCTGCATGCTGGTGAAACAGGAGCTTTTCGCGGAACTCGGCGGCTTTGACGAAGGGTACGTGAACGGTTTCGAGGATGTGGATTTCTGCCTCCGGGCCGGGGAACGGGGCCGCCGCATCCTCTACGCCCCTGAAAGCGTCCTGATCCACTTCGAGGAGACCAGCGAGGGTCGCAAGGACCACGATACCCCAAACATCCGTCGCTTCCTGGCCCGCTGGGAAGGGAAGGTCCGCTGCGATCATCAGGATATCTACCGTTCCGAAGGGTACCGGGCCGAACGGCAGGCCGACGGCAGGCTGCGCATCTACCAGGCAGACGCGGCGCCTCCGCCGACTGCGGCATCGGCGGCTCCGCAGCAGATCACGCCGACACCGGCCACCGGGCCAGCGGCGACAACACCGTCCGTTTCGGGGCGGGAAAAGGCCCTTGCCCTCAAGGCAGAGGGACGGTACGTGGAGGCCATCGAGCATCTGGTCAAAATAGTGACGGCAGGTGACAACTCCGTGCTCGTCGATCTCGGCGACTGCCTGGCGAGCCTGGAAAAATACGACGACGCCCTGGCCCTTTACGAGGAAAGCCTTGCCCTGTGCCCCACCAACGGACGGGCACTGGTGGGGGTCGGAGTTGTCAGATATATGACACGGCGGATCGCCGAGGCGGCCGATGCCTTCAGCCGGGCACTGGAAGCCGACCCCGCCGACCCGAAGGCCCTTTGCGGCCTGGGCATGGCCCGCTGCGCCCAGGGAAGGAACGCGGAAGGGTTCGAGCTCTACGGCCGGGCGCTTGAGGCCGAGCCGGAGAACCTGACCGCGGTGCACGAATCGGTGAGGCTTGCCTATGAGCTGGGACGCTTCAGCGAGGCGGCCCGGCGGCTTGAGTCATACCTGCGCCATCACCCGGGCGACATCGACATCCTCTTTGCCTGTGCCGGACTCCTCCACATGGCCGGCAGGAACGCCGACGCCCGGAACGCCCTGGAGCGGCTGATGGTGTTCTCCCCCGAGTACAGCGGGGCCATGGAGTTGCTGGCGAAGCTGGAGAGTCGGGACCAGGAGCCGGGCGAAACAGCCACGGAAGCTGAAGCCCGCAGGCTCAAGGAAGACGGAAAGTACGAGGAGGCCCTGGCGGCCTTCTCCCGGGCCGCAGAAGCCGGCGATTCATCGGCCCTGGCCGACATGGGGGACTGCCTCGCCCAGGTGGGACGGCTCGACGAGGCGACCGCCCGGTACCTGGAAGCCCTGGATGCCGACGGAACCGACCTCAAGGCTCTGGTGGGGCTCGGGGTGGTATCGCTGGTCCAGGGGAAACAGGTGAAGGCGGTCACCTGGTTCAACAAAGCCCTCAAGGCGGACCCTGCCAACGCAAAGGCCCTCTGCGGCCTCGGAATGGTCCGGAACATGCAAAACAAGCATGACGAGGCCTTCGGCCTCTTTGCCCGGGCCATGGATACGGACCCCGAGGGGCTCACGGCCCTCCACGAGTTGATCCGGCTCTCCTATGCCACCGGCCGGTTCGACGAGGCGGGAGAACGGCTCGACCGGTACCTGATGCACCACCCGGCCGACCTGGACATGGTCTTTGCCCAGGCAGGCATCCGCTTCAAGGCGGGCCGCTACGCCGAGGCCCTGTCGAGCATCGAGACGGTGCTGCTCTTCGCCTCCGACTATGAAGGGGGGCGGGAATTGCGGGAAGCGATCACCCAAGCCATGTAGTTCTACGTTGTCATGGTTCCACCAGCGGCCCCCTTTACACCAGCAGAGACCACAGATAACGAAGCAGACGCAGGAAAGCGGAATTTTGGCCATGTCCCATTTCGAGAAGAACATAGCGGCCCTGCACCGCCGCAGTCCGCCCCTGGCCGAATGCCTTGAGGCCGTGGCGCCGGCCGGCGGTATCCATCTCGGCGAGGCCCGCAACGGCGAGCCCACTGCCCGTAGCGGCGACGTCTGGCTCCATTCCCCCTACAACCCCGGCCGGGAGGCCCAAGAGTGGGCCCGGGCCCAGGCGGAGCGGTTTCCCCCGGCCGAGCCCCTCACCGTGGTCGGCTTCGGCCTCGGCCATCACCTGCGGGAACTGGCAACCCTCGGCTTCGGCGGCACGGTTATCGAAAAAGACCCGGCGCTGCTGCGGGCGGCCCTGGAGGCGTCGGACCTGGTGACGGTTCTGGAGCGGTTCGAACTGGTGGCCGGGATCCCCGCCGACCTGATCCGCCGCCGCCACAACCGCCTCCTGCGGGGAAATACTACGGCCCATCCGGCCACGGTCCGGATCAGCCCGGATATGGCCACCCTTGCTCAGTACGCCGACGGATATGACCTAGCTGCCCGGGGGGGACTCAAAATCCTGCTGGTGAATCCCATCTACGGCGGCTCGCTGCCGGCGGCCCACCACGCGGCACGGGCCCTGCGGGCACTGGGGCACCAGGTGATCCCCTTCGAGAGCGAACGGCTGGCCGTGGCCATGGATTTCGGCAAGGAATTCATCTTCAACCAGAGCCGCCGGGCATTCCACG
>NZ_JCAMRN010000010.1:0-54632 GCF_059620965.1 Geobacter sp. PheSNFMC | reverse complement strand
GGGGCGCCGCCGGCGGCGCAACAACGGGTGACTCGGAGCGGCGGATCCAGGGCGTGAGCCGGAGCGTCTCCTCCACGGCGCCCTGGATCACATCGTGCACGATCCCCTGCTGCCTGAAGCGGACCTCGTGCTTGGTGGGGTGGACGTTCACGTCCACTTCGCCGGGAGACACCTCGATAAAGAGAACCACCACCGGGTAGCGGCCCCGCTCCAGGAAGTTGCGATAGGCCTGGAGCACGGCGTGCTGCACGACGCGGTCGCGGATGAAGCGACCATTGATGTAGGTGTAGAGGTGCGATGCCGCGGAACGGCTCACATCCGGGCGGGCCACGAGTCCGGTCACCCGCACCCCCTCGGTGGCCAGCTCAACGGGGTGGAGGGCCGCAGCCACGGTCTTGCCCAGAAGTGCGGCCACCCGGTCCCTCAGGGTGCCGTCCAGGGCCCGGAACAGTGTCTTGCCGTCGCTCACGCAGGTAAAGCGAACCTCTGGGCGGGAAAGGGCCAGCCGGGTGACCAGATCTGCCACGTGGCCCCCCTCGGTCTCGACACTCTTCATGAACTTGAGACGGGCCGGGGTATTGAAGAAGAGATTGCGGACCGAGACCACGGTCCCCTCGGCCATGCCGCAGGCCTTCACCTCGCGGATCTTTCCCCCTTCGGCGTAGATCTCGGTTCCTTCGATGCTCCCCCGCTCGCGGGTGGCGAGGGTGAAGCGGGAGACCGAGGCCACGGAGGGGAGCGCCTCTCCGCGGAAGCCGAGCGTGGCCAGGGAGAACAGGTCGTCATCCGTGGCGATCTTGCTGGTGGCGTGGCGCTCCAGGGCCATGAGGGCGTCTTCCCGCGACATGCCGCAGCCGTCGTCGGTGATCCGGATGAGGCGCCGCCCTCCCCCCTCGATCTCCACGATGATCTCGCCGCAGCCGGCATCCAGGGCGTTCTCCACCAGTTCCTTCACCACCGACGCGGGGCGTTCCACCACCTCGCCGGCAGCGATCTTGTTGGTGAGTATCTCGGACAGTATCCTGATCCGGTGGGGCATCAGGCAAGCTTCCTCTTGACGGCCTCCACCACGTGGAAGGCGTCGTTGATGGCGGTGTAGATCAGGTTGGGATGCTTCTGCTCCTGGATGCTGCCGCCGCTGATCTTCATGAACGAGGGTGAGATGGCGCCGCCGATGACGTAGACCCCCTTGCGGGTCGACTCGAACTCGGCGTTGAGCAGGATGAGCCGGTCCCCCTCTTTGGCCACGGTGCAGACTCCTTCGGCGCAGGCAATGGTCTGGACCCCGATCTTGTCGAAGATGGGAAGCGGTCCCTGGGAGCCGATGCAGGCAATGACGCTCTTCATGGGGAAGCTCATGGCATGGTAGATCTCGATGCCGTCGGGCTGGGTGAACTCGTTCACCCGGATTACGAGCCGGTCGACCCCCTCCTGGTCCACCTCGCCGATGCGGGGGATGGCACCGGGAAGCAGCCTGATGTTGCCACCCAGGAGGATCTCCTCCCCCAGGCGCTGGGCGGTCTCCTTGTTCACGTCGAATTTTTCCGCCACATGGGCCCAGTAGACCGACTGGGTGTCCCCGGCCTCGCGCTTGGCCCTGAGGATGGAGATGATCACGTCCGCCGCCGTGTTGCCGCCGCCGATGACCAGGGTCCGGGCCCCCACGTACTTCTTCGGGTCATCCAGGGTCTTGGCCACCATCTTGGCGTCGCCGTAGACGGAAAGTTCGCGGGGAATGCTGCTGCCGAAGGCCAGGACCACCTTGCGGGCGGTGAAATTCCCCACAGAGGTCTGGACGATGAGGTGATCGCGGGCGTCTTTAAGATCCTCGAACTGGACCTCGGCCCGGATATTCAGGTTCTCGTGCTGGACAAAGTGCTGCACGTACTGGATGTACTTTTCCACGGCCACCGGCTTGTCGGGCGGGCGGAGCTCTTCCACCAGGAACGGTTCGGGGCTCTCCTTGGGCCGAGACGGGTAGACGTTCTTCCCTTCGGGGTAGGTGTTGGCGATTCCCTGAAAAACACTCTTTCCCTGTTCGATGAGGAGATAGGAGAGATCGTTTCTGTGACACAGGTAGGCGCAGGCGATCCCTGCCGGACCGCCCCCCACGATGAGGACGTCATACATCTGCTGTTCCATTGCACCTCCACCGGCCAGGATGCGCCCTCGGCCAAAAGCAAAAACCCCCGGGGGAACTCCCCGAGGACTTTTGACGATACCCCGTTTTGGCTGCCGCGTCAATCGACTGAATTGGGCGGCAAGGGACGGCTTCCGCCTTCGTCCGCCCGGATGCGCTTCCGGCTGTTCAGACAGCGGCTCAGGGTGTCCGCCAGTAGATTTTCCTGGGGATGCGCTGAAAATTATATTCGGAAAGGGTGAGGACGTCCTTCATGGGGAGCTTCCAGATGCCGTCGATCCGTCGCAGGTGAAAATCGCGGGTGACGAACCTGGTCCCGACCCCTTCCACCTCGAAGCCGACCGTGGCATTGATGACCACATGGTCGGCATCACGGGCCGCTACGGATACATCCTGGAGCTTTTCCCAGCAGCAGGCCGGGACCCGGGAAGCGTAGACCATGCGCTCGGCAAAGTAGTCCCATCCCCATGCCACCGGATGATCGAGGCGCCCGTACAGCCGCTCCAGATCCTCCGCCCGCCACAGATCGAGAATCTGCTCAAACGCGATTCGGGCCTCGGTCGTCACCTGATGGGCCGTGAAGGCCATCGAGCGCCCCGGACCCAGCAGAAGGAAGAGAATCGCCATGCAGAGGTATCGTGCCACGAAACACCTCCCGCCATGGGCAGCCATCGAACGCTGCTCAGATGATGCCGTGCAACGGACCTCCGGGGGCACCAAGCTCATCGACCCGCCGTTCAATCTCGGGGACATCCTCCAGGGGCGGCGCATGGTGCGGCTTGGTGCGGGCATCGATGACCAGTGCGCCGTCGCACCCCCAGTGCTTGCAGCGGACCGAGGCGCCGATGCCGTGGATGTCCGCTGCGGGATTGGAGCGGGTAAAGGTGACCCAGAGGAAATTATTGAGGGTCCGGGCGGCAAAATCGCTGTCGTCCACGATGACCACCAGGGGAAAGCGGTTGAGGGGATCGTCGACGGAGATGCCCGCGCAGAAGCGCTCCATGTCCGGGGTAACGCAGTCGCGGTAGCCGGGGAAGGCGGGGCCCTGCACCGCCAGAACGCCGGGGAAGCAGACCCGGGGCGCGCTAAACCCGTCGGGAAGGCGCAGCCCGACAGGTAGCTCGCCGGGCAGTTCACGCCTTGGTGGACCTGCCGCCGCGACGATGACCTTTGACCCCTCGTTCAGGCCCGTGCCCGAATAGTCGAGCGTGTCGATGGTGGTGCGGGTATGGAAGTGAAGGTCGCGCCGCCAGTCGGCCCGCTCCAGGGCAAAGCGGATAAAACCGTCGATGTCGTGGATGTCGGGGGGCTCGTCCTCATGGGGGGCGATGAAGAGGTACTTGGCCAGGGAGAGCTGGCCGTTGCCCAGGATGGCGCTGGCAATGGTGAGAAGCTCCCGGGGGGTGCGTTCCTCTTCATAGGGAACGTAGCGTTCTGAGCCCACGGCCAGCAGCAGGGGATGGACCCCGGCCGCGTCCACGGCATGAACCGCCTTCACCCCGGGAAGCACCTCGGGGATCAGGGCGCCGGTCAGTTCATGGATAAAGGCGCCGAAGGTGGTGTCCTCCTGGGGAGGGCGGCCGACGGTGGTGAAGGGCCAGATGGCGTCGGCACGATGGTACACGTTCTCGACCGTGAGGACCGGGAACGGATGGGCGAGGCTGTAATACCCCAGGTGATCGCCGAAGGGACCCTCGGGGAGCGTCCGGTTCGGGTCGATGGTGCCGGTGATGACGAAATCCGCCTCAGCCGGAAGGGGAAGGCGGTCGGGGCGGCAGATCATGTCGATGCGGCGTCCGGCCAGGAGCCCGGCAAAGGAAAGTTCCGGCAGCCCCTCGGGGAGCGGCATGACCGCCGCCACGGCCATGGAGGGTGCCCCGCCCACGAAGACGCTCACCTTCAGGGGCTCACCCCGGGCGATCGCCTCGGCATGGTGGACGCCGATCCCCCGATGGATCTGGTAGTGGATTCCGACCTCCTGGTTCGGCGCATACTCGTTCCCCGAAAGTTGAACGCGGTACATTCCCAGGTTGGAGAAGCGGAATCCGGGCCGGCCCGGGCTTTCGGAATAGACCTGGGGCAGCGTCACAAAAGGCCCGCCGTCCTTGGGCCAGGAAACCAAAGGAGGAAGTTGATCGATGGTTGCGTGATTGGCGAGAATCGGCCCGTCCGATACCTGGCGCGGCAGAAGGTGAAGCGCCGCCCGGGGAATGCCGAGGTGCCCCACGGGATCCCGCAGGAGTGCCGTGGGATTGATCTTGAGAGCCACGAGACGCTCAATGACGCGCAGGGTGTCTCGGAAGATGAAGGTAGTGCGGTCCATGGTGCCGAACAGGTTCCCCAACAGGGGAAAGCGGCACCCCTTCGCCCGCGTGAACAGGAGGGCCGGCCCCTCCGCATGGTAGACGCGGCGCTGGATGGCGCCGATTTCGAGGTACGGATCGGTTTCCACGTCGATCCTGATCAACTGGCCGGTCCGTTCCAGTTCCTTCACACATTCCTGCAGATTGCGATAACCCATGTTCCGGCGATTCCTCCCCGTTGCTCGCGCAGTCTTGGCGGCAGACTGGTGAAAGTGTATATGCTCGCACTCTAGCGAGGCCATGCATCCAAGTCAACGGGATGGTGGTAATTGGCCAATTTTCGCCACTTGCTGGTGGCCAATTTCAGCCACTCGCCATCCGTTATGATTGGCAAAAGAATGTTTGCACCAGGACCGGCAACGACAAATCGATAGGTTACAAAACGTTTACGGAGTGGCATTGTAGTTGCTTAAAATAAAACACCATCTCACATTTACGAAATGCCGCGCTGAGTGCCAGCTTATCGATCAGGCACCCTAACGGCCTGATCTGGAAATGTTTTTTTGGAGTGTTATTATAACATAGTGTCAGTCACTACCCACACAAGGAGGCAGAACATGATGAAGAAGCTTGTCTCATGCGTGCTGGCAGCCGCATTGGCCATTCCCGGCCTTGCCATGGCAGCCAACGTAAAGATCGGGGTCATCAACTCCATGACCGGCCCCGAGGCCCCCATCGGCGAGAACCTGACCAACGGCATCAAGCTGGCCCAGGAGGACCTGAAAAAGAAAGGAATCAACGCCGATCTCGTCTGGGAAGACGACACCGGCAAGCCCCAGATCGCCATGAGCGCCATGGAAAAGCTCGCCACCCGCGACGGCGTGGCCGGCGTGGTCGGCCCCTACACCTCCGCCTGCTCCAATGCCGTGTCGAAGCTTGCCGAGCGCTACAAAGTGCCGCTGCTCGTGCCTGCGGCCGCCAAGGAGGAGATCACCCGCCAGGGCCTCAAGTGGGTCTACCGCCTGAATGCCCCGGCCGACCAGTATGCGGCGAGCCTCATCGACGCGGCCACCGGTCTCGGCAAGCCGAAAACCATCGCCTTCATCTATGAGAACACCGATTTCGGCACATCCACGGTCAAGGCCGCCAAAGAGTATGTGGCCAAGAAGGGTATCCAGATCGTTGCCGACGAGTCCTATTCCAAGGGGTCTCCCGACTACCGCTCCACCCTGACAAAGGTCAAGGCAAAGAACCCCGACTTGGTCTTCATGGTTTCCTACGTGGCCGACGCCATCCTCCTCATGCGCCAGTCCCGTGAAATCGGCCTCAAGCCCCAGGCATTCCTGGGTGGCGGCGCCGGCTTCACCACGTCACAGTTTGCCAACGAGAAGGCTATCTCCAACTATGTGCTCTCCTGCACCCAGTGGACCGACGACGTGAACTGGCCGGGAGCCGCGGACTTTGCCAAGCGCTACAAGGCCAAGTTCGGCAAGGAACCCACCTACCACGCCGCCTGCGCCTACGAAGCCATGATGATCATGGCCCAGACCGCGGCCGCTGCCAACGGCGACCGGGAAAAGACCCGCGCCGGGCTCAAGGCCGGCAAGTGGAACGGCATCATGGGTGATGTCAAGTTCGAGGACTACGCCGGCTTCACCAACCAGAACAACCACCAGATGCTGGTTCAGCAGATCCTGAACGGCAAGTACGAGACGGTCTACCCGGCCAAGTTCGCCACCAAGAAGGCCGTGTATCCGTTCCCCGGCTGGAAATAGTCTGAAGGACCACTGAGGCAGGTCAAGGGTCAAGGGCCGGAATGGAGGTTTTCCATCGTTCCGTCCCTTGGCCCTTGATGCGTGAACCAGATTTTTTACCCGGAGCTATCCATGACCATTTTCCTCCAATCGCTCATCAGCGGTATCCTGATCGGCGGCGTCTATGCCCTGATCGGCATAGGGCTCACCATCATCTTCGGTGTCATGCGGGTCATCAACTTCGCCCACGGCGACATCATGATGATCGGCATGTACCTGACCTATAACTTCTTTACCCTGGCGGGGGTCGATCCGTTCGCCTCCATCGCCTTCACCATCCCGCTCATGTTCCTCTTCGGAGCCTTTCTCCAGAAAACATTCATCAACCGCGTGCTCGGTGCCCTGCCCCAGAACCAGATCCTGCTCACCATCGGCCTGGGACTGATCATGAGCAACACGATGATGTTCATCTATACGTCAGACTACAAGATACTGACCACACCCTATTCGTCGAGCAGCTTCAATATCGGCGCCATCTCCATCTCGTGGCCGCTGGCCATCTCCTTCCTGATCACCGCGGCGATAACGCTGCTTCTCTACTGGTTCCTGATGAGGACCGATACGGGCCAGGCGATCCGGGCCACGGCCCAGGACCGGGAGGCGGCCCAGCTCATGGGGATCAACGTGAAGCGGATGTCGATCCTGGCCTTCGGCATGGGAGCGGCCCTGGCCGGCACGGCCGGCGCGCTCGTGTCCCCCACCTACTACATCTTCCCGCAGATCGGGAGCACCTTCACCCTCAAGGCGTTCGTCATCACGGTTCTCGGCGGCATGGGGAGCATCGTGGGAGCTACCATAGGCGGCGTCATCATCGGGGTGGCGGAGTCCCTGGGAGCCGTCTACATCTCATCCGGCTGGAAGGACGTGGTCGTGTTCGTCCTCTTCCTCCTGGTGCTGCTCTTCAAGCCGGCGGGTCTGCTCGGCAAATCCAAAATGTAGCGGGGTCCGACTGACATGAGACAGATCAATGCTCTGATAACCAATACGCGCGGAGCCTCGCCGGTGTCGATCATCCTCGGGGTGGTCATTCTCGCGGGCCTCTTCCTCTTTCCCAAGGCAGTGGAGAGCCCCTACGCCCTCCACATCATGATCCTCTTCTTCCTCAGCACCATCATGGGGGAGAGCTGGAACATCGTCGGCGGCTACGCGGGACAGTACTCGGTGGGCCACGCCGCCTACTTCGGGGCCGGCGCCTATACCACCATGATCCTGATGCAGTTCAAGGAGATCCCCCCCTGGTACGGGATGATCGCCGGCATCATCGTGGCACTGGTGGTTTCCCTGATCATCGGCAGCATCTGCTTCCGGCTCCGGGGACCCTACTTTGTTCTCGCGTCCATTGCCGTGGCCGAGATCATGCGCCTCTGCGCCATGAACCTGAAAAATCTGACCAACGGGGCCGAGGGGATCCTGGCCACGGACATCCCCCCCTTCACCCTGGGGGAAACAGTAATCACCGACTTTCTCTCCAAGGTCCCCTTCTATTACATCGGCCTGGTGATCGCCATCCTGACCATCGCAGTCACCTACCTGGTGCAGCACTCCAAGCTCGGCTACTACTTCCAGGCCATCCGCGAGGACCAGGATGCGGCCCATTCTCTCGGGATCAACCTTTCCATCTACAAGAACATCGCCCTGGCCATCTCGGCAGCATTCACGTCGCTGGCCGGCAGCTTCTACGCCATTTACATCGGCTTCATCGATCCCCCCACGGTGCTCGCCCTGGACATCTCGGTGCAGATCGTCCTCATCTGCATCATCGGCGGCATCGGCACCATCTGGGGGCCGGTGGTGGGATCTCTGGTGCTGGTTCCCCTGTCGGAGGCCCTGCGCAGCAACCTGATCGCCCAGGGGATCTTCAAAATCGGCCTGGCCAGCGAGGAGTCCGGCTTCGGCATCCTCCTCAAGGAGCACCTGGCCCACGCCCATGCCCTGATCTACGGCATCCTGGTGGTGGTGGTCATCCTCTTCATGCCCGACGGCGTCCTGGGCTACGTCAAGAAACTCACCAAGAAAAAGGCGATGTGAGGTCAATCCCATGGCGATACTGGAAATAAAGCACGTCAGCAAATTCTTCGGCGGTCTCGCCGCCAATTCGGACGTCTCCTTCTCCATGGAGGAGGGGATGATCATGGGGCTGATCGGCCCCAATGGCGCCGGCAAGACCACCCTGTTCAACTGCATTACCGGCTATTACCCCCCGTCGCGGGGCGACGTGATCTTCGACGGCAGGAAGATCAACGGCATGGAACCCGACAGGGTCTGCAAGCTCGGCATGGTCCGCACCTGGCAGAAAGTCCGGCCCCTGGCCAAGCTCTCGGTGCTCGACAACGTCATGGTCGGCGCCCTCTGCCGGACCGGCTCCCTCAAGGTTGCCCGCGAGATTGCCCACGAGCAGCTCAAGGTCGTGGGACTGGATCACAAGTCCGACTTCCTTGCCGGCGGGCTCCCCATCGGCGAGCGGAAAAAGCTGGAGGTGGCCCGCGTTCTCGCCACCCAGCCCAAAATGCTGCTCCTTGACGAGGTCATGGGAGGACTGAACCCGGCCGAGAGCGAGGAAATCATCCAGTTGATCCTCGACATCAAGAAACGCGGCGGGATCACCCAGATGGTCATCGAGCACGACATGAAGGCGATCATGAGGATCTCCGAGCGCATCGTGGTCCTCAACTCAGGCGAAAAGCTGGCCGAAGGAACGCCGGAGGAGATCGTCAATAACCAGGCGGTGGTTGAGGCCTACCTGGGCTCCGAGCACTGATTTCACTGTTCCGACAAAGGATATGCCATGCTCACGATAGAAAAACTCAATTTCAGCTACGGTGACCTCAAGGTCCTCTGGGACATCGACCTGGAGGTCAAGGAAGGTGAAATCGTCACTGTTGTCGGCTCCAACGGCGCCGGCAAGTCCACCACCCTCAAGAACATTTCACGGCTCGTGAAACCCGACTCGGGCACCCTCACCTTCAACGGCACCGACCTCACCAAACTGGAATCCCACGAGGTGGTGGAACAGGGGATCGTCCAGGTACCCGAGGGACGGAAGATCTTCCCGGAAATGACGGTTCTCGAAAACCTGCGCATGGGCTCCTATCTCAAGAGCACCCGCGGCGACCGGGAGGCCAACGTGGACCGGGTCTTCGGCCTCTTCCCCCGGCTCAAGGAGCGGGCGAAACAGTTGGGCGGCACCATGAGCGGCGGCGAGCAGCAGATGCTCGCCATTGCCCGGGGGCTGATGACGAACCCGAAGCTTCTGCTCCTGGACGAGCCGTCCCTCGGTCTCGCACCGCTCCTGGTCAAGTTCATCTTCGAGATCATCACCGAGATCAACAAGCAGGGGGTCACCATCCTCCTCGTGGAGCAGAACGTCTTCCAGTCGCTCAGGATCGCCCACAGGGCCTATGTCCTGGAGACCGGCAGGGTTGTCCTCTCCGGCACCGGCGAGGCCCTCCTGAACGACGAACATGTGAAAAAAGCATTCCTGGGAATGTAGAGGCAACCAGAGGAGGATACTGACATGACTAAAGTAGGAACCTGGATGACGAAGAACCCCGTCACCATCGAAAAGGACGCCACGGTCATCGAGGCGATCCATCTGATGAAGGAAAAGAACATCCGCCGGGTGCCGGTAATGGACAAGGAAACGATCGTGGGAATCCTCACCGAAAAGATGGTGGCGGATTTCAGACCGTCCAAGGCCACGTCGCTGGACACCTGGGAGGTCCACTACATCCTTTCCAAGACGCCGGTCACCGAGGCCATGAATCCGAAACCGTACAAGGTAAAACCCGATACCGACCTGACCGCGGCGGCCCAGCTTCTCCACGATCGCAAGCTCAATGGCGTCCTGGTGGTGGACGACGACGACCGGCTGGTCGGAATCCTCACCGTCACCAACGCCCTTGAGGCCCTGATCGAGGTCTGCAAGGACCCGGATGCCTGCAAGAAATAAGTCGGCGCCCTGGGCTCACTGCCCGGGCTGCCCGGCCAATGCACAAACTGTCTGAAAAAGAGAAAGGGGGACACGTCAGTGACGGTCCCCCTTTCTCTTTCCTGCTGCAACGTGCCGGACGGATCAGGCGTTGAGAAACTCCCGGCCAAAGGGCGACATTTCCCGCAACCGCCGGATGATGGGCGGCAACTCGCGGATTATGGTGTCGATCTCTCCGTCGGTGGTGAAACGAGATAACGAGAACCGGATGGAACCGTGGGCGCAGGTGAACGGAACCCCCATGGCCCGCAGCACGTGGGACGGCTCAAGGGAGCCGGAGGTGCAGGCGCTCCCCGACGATGCGCAGATCCCCTTCTCGGACATCAGCATGAGGATCGCCTCCCCTTCCACGAACTCGAAGGCAATGGAGAGGGTATTGGGGAGCCGTTCTGCTTCGCCCCCGTTGATCCTGGCCCGGGGAATCAGGTCGAGCAGCGCGGCCTGGAGCCGGTCGCGCAGGGCCCTGACCCGCGTATTTTCGTCTTCCATCCAGTGGCCTGCCAGCTCGCATGCCTTGCCGAGGGCGATGATGCCTGCGGTGTTTTCGGTGCCGGCCCGGCGGCTGTGCTCCTGGTGCCCGCCAACCATGAACGGCCTGAACGGTACCCCTTTGCGCAGATAAAGAACCCCCGTGCCTTTGGGGGCATGGAGCTTGTGTCCCGAAATGGAAAGCATGTCGATGCACGACGTGGCCATGTTGATGGGGATTTTCCCCACGGCCTGAACCGCGTCGGTATGGAACAGCGCACCCTTTCCTTTCTCCTTGACGATCCCGCTGATCTCCTCAACCGGGAAGATCACGCCCGTTTCGTTATTGGCCCACATGACCGATACCACGGCGGTATCCTCGTCAATCACGCTCCGCAGTTCATCCAGGTCCAGCCGGCCTTCCCCGTCAACACCCAGTTCGGTGACCCGGTACCCCCGCTTGGACAGGTTACGGCAGAGGGTCAGGACCGCCGGATGCTCCACCCGGGTGGTAATGATGTGACGGCGCTCCGGAAAGACCTCAAGGGCCGAACGGATGGCCGCGTTGTCGCTCTCGGTACCGCAGGCCGTGAAGATGATCTCTTCGGGCAGGGCGCCCAGGAGCGCAGCGACCCGGTTCCGGGCCTCGTCCACCTTCCTCTGGACCTGGCCGCCGAAATAGTGCATGGAGCTGGGGTTGCCGTAGAGGTCACAGAAATAGGGACGCATCTCCTCGAAAACAGCCTCGTCCACTTTGGTGGTGGCGTTGTTGTCCAGGTAGATCTCCTTCATCCCTCCACCTCCGTGACAGTGATGTCCTCGGCCACAAGCTCGCGCAGCTTCATCTCCACGAACTTGGCGGTATTGCCCGAAGCGGCGCACCCGGCGCACGCCTTGCGGAATGCAATCTGCACTTCGCTGCCGGCAATGTCTATCAGCTCAAGATCTCCGCCGTCGGCCCAGAGCTGGGGTCGGATCTCCTTCTCCAGGGTCTCCTGGATAAGCTGCATCTTGCGGAGGTTGGTCAACTTTTCGGGCCGTCTGTGCTCTTCCGCCGGCTTGGCGCCCAGAACCTCGTTGATGATCTCCTTGATTCTCGGGATACAACCGCCGCATGCTCCGCCGGCCTTGGTGAAATGGGTCACCTGCTCGGCGGTGGTCAGCTTGTTGGTCTCGATCACCTTGCGCAGGAAGACATCGGTCAGGCCGAAGCACTTGCAGACGATCTCGCCCCCGGCCTCTTCGTGACCGTGGTCATGGTGAGTCGGCACCGGACCGCCTCGGTATTTGGCGATTGCCACCTCAAGGGCCTCCTGCCCCATGACCGAACAGTGCATCTTCTCCTCGGGAAGCCCTCCCAGAAATTCGGCGATCTCCTGGTTGGTGGTCGCCAGGGCCTCGTCAAGGGTCTTGCCCTTGATGATCTCGGTCAGGGCCGACGACGATGCAATGGCGCTGGCACAACCAAAGGTCTGGAACTTTGCGTCGACGATCTTCTCCTTGGCCTCGTCAAGTTTGATATAGAGCTTGAGCGCATCACCGCAGGCAAGGCTTCCCACCTCGCCCACCGCATCCGCATCGGGTATCTCTCCAACGTTTCTGGGATTCAGGAAGTGCTCCCGAACCTTCTCAGTGTAATCCCACATGGATTCCTCCTCGGATTGTAGTCATCGCTTGATAATACTATAGCAAAATTGTCAGGTATTCAATACTCCGTTTTCACCCGACAAAGATAAAAGGCGCCCCGCCGCCTGGGGCGGATGGGCGCCGTTGCACCGTCCGTTTGTCTGTTCGTCAGCGTTTTAGCCGAGGATGAACTGTTTCCCGGCAGCCATGACCGCCACGAGCTTCTCCTCGCTGGACGCCTCGCCGTACAGGCGAACCACCGGCTCGGTCCCTGATTTGCGGAACAGCAGCCAACTGCCGTCCTCAAGGATGAACTTGCTGCCGTCCACGGCAACCTTTTGCGTCACCTTCAGACCGGCAAAGGAATCGGGCGCCTGGCGCTGCTTTTCAGCGTAGCCCTCTTCCACGGCAGGAGAAAGGGTAATGTTCTCCCGTTTTGTCACAAAGGTCCCGACCTCCTCATAGAGCCTTGCCAGCAATGCTTTCACGGACAACCCCTCCCGGGCGACCATTTCTGCCACCAGGAAACAGGCGAGAATGCCATCCTTCTCGGGAACGTGGCCCTTGATGGAAAGGCCGGCGCTCTCTTCTCCACCGATAATGATCCGGTCCTGGCTGATCAGCTCGCCAATATACTTGAAGCCCACCGGCGTCTCGATGACTTCGATGCCGTGCTTCTTTGCCACCGCGTCCACGAGGTGGGACGTTGCCACGCTGCGGGCCACCGCGCCGGTCATCTTCCTCACCCGGACCAGATAGTCGAACAGCAGCGCAATGATGTAGTTCGGCTCGATAAAGGTGCCATCGCCATCCACGATACCGAAGCGGTCAGCATCGCCGTCAGTGGCGATCCCCAGCCCTACGGCCGGATCATCCTTCACGAGTCGGATAAAATCCTGGATATACTTCTCGGATGGTTCGGGCGGAAACCCCCCGAAATAGGGGTCGCGATGCATGTTGATCGCCTTTACGCCCACGCCTCGCGCCATCAGAGGCTCATCCAGATACCCCCGGCCGGTCCCGTAGAGGGCGTTCACGGCAACGGAACCGAGACGGCCGATGGCGTCGAAGTCGACCTTGGACTCCAGGGCCTTCAGGTACTCCTCCCGGGGATCGATCTCCTCCAGCAGCCCCGCCCTTACCGCCTCGTCAAGGGCCATCTCACGGTAACAGACCTCACCCATCATTTCGTTGGCCCGCCGCTCGATGTCGCCGGTGGTCTCAGGCAACGCCGGCCCGCCCCAGGACGGAGAAAACTTGATCCCGTTGTATTCGGGCGGGTTATGGCTTGCGGTAAAATTGACCGCCCCCGCAGTCCCGCGGCGCAGGATCTCGAAGGAAATGACCGGCGTCGGCGTGTCGCGCCGGCAGAAATAGGCCTTGATGCCGGCACCGGCCAGGACGCGGACCGTTTCCTTGGCGAAACGCTCTCCCATGAATCGGGTGTCATAGGCGACGATGATCCCCTTGTCCTGTTCGCCTACTGCTTTCACATGGTCGGCAATGGCCTGAGTCACCACCTTCACGTTCTCGAAGGTGAAATCCTCGCAGAGAATGCCGCGCCAACCGGAAGTGCCGAAGGTAATGCGATGCATGAAGTCCCTCCCCTGGGAGCATGGCCGCCACCGAGCCGTGGATGCCTTGATTTACCGGCCTCCAAAGGGTAATACATACCCTGTGGGGAGTCAACCCCGCGGCCGGGATGGCCACGGAGATTTTCAGATGCGTCCCACGGGCACGGCCGCCTGACGCACGCCCCGAAAGGCTTCGCAATCCCTGTGGCAGCGGGATTTTTCCGTTGACTTTATTCTTTTGAAATTGCTAGATTTGATACTACACGGGTTTACGGAAAAAACACTTGTTAGGAGGATTCAGGATGCTGTGTCAAACGGTACTTCCCGGTACCGAGTGTACCTTTTGGGGAAAACAAGGTTGCATCTTCACCGGCGGTTCCTGCCAAAACGTGGTTGAGAACTGCGAAGGGTGCGAACGGATCGTCGAGGGGACCATCGGCAAGGTCTGCAGTGCCTACCCGGCTCCGGGCAAAAAGTGGGTGGGCGGCATCTGTAACTTCGCCACCCATGCGAAGGTCGAGATAAAGGGCGATGACCTCAGGATCAACCCGCTCAAGGCCTCCAAGAAGGCCTCCGGCGGCAAGAAGAAGTAAGCCGGACGGACGCAACGGCACCGAAGGGGGAGGAAGCGATTCCTCCCCTTTTCATTTCCCCGGAGGACGCCATGCCCTTCGAGTACCTCTCCTGTCCCCGTTGCGGGGCAAAAGTCCGCGCATACCGTAATCCCGTCCCCACGGTCGACATCATCATCGAAACGCCCGATGGCATTGTCCTCATTGAACGAAAAAACGAACCACTGGGATGGGCACTGCCGGGAGGATTCGTGGACTACGGGGAGACCCTTGAGGCCGCGGCTGTCCGCGAGGCATGGGAGGAGACATCTCTCCGCATCTCAGGCCTCAGGCTCCTGGGGTGCTATTCCGACCCCCGGCGCGACGCCCGCCGGCACACCATATCCACCGTTTTCATCGCCTCCGCACAGGGCACGCCCCGGGCGGGCGACGACGCGGCCGGGCTCGCGGTTTTCCCATCAAACAAACTCCCCGCCACGCTCTGTTTCGATCATCGAAAGATCCTCGACGACTACCTGCTCGTTACGGGTCTGATTTCAGACTGACAGGCGCCACCAGGTTGGTCCTGCCCCGAAGAAAATCGGCCACATCCTCCGAAGGCATGGGTGTGCTGAACAGAAACCCCTGAACCTCGTCGCACTTGTTTTCGGACAGAAACGACAACTGCCCCTCGGTTTCCACTCCCTCGGCGATAACCTTAAGGTTGAGGCTGTTCCCCATGGCAATGATCGCCGTGGCAATGGCGGCATCGGCTGAATTGATCTCCACGTCGCGCACGAATGACTTGTCGATCTTCAGGGTACTGATGGAGAAACGCTTCAGGTGGGCCAGAGACGAGTAGCCGGTGCCGAAATCGTCAATGGAGATATGGATGCCCAGCTCCCTGATCTCTGCCAGGACCGCCACGGCAAAGTCAGGGTTCTGCATGATGACGCTCTCGGTTATCTCCAGCTCCAGAAGCCCGGGATCAAGACGGGTATCAGCCAGCACGGCGCGAATAATGTCCAACAGGTTAGGCTGCTGGAACTGGTAGCCGGACAGGTTGACCGCCACCCTCATGGGCGGAAGCCCCATCTCGAGCCACTTGCGGTTCTGGAGACAGGCGGCGCGCAGCACCCATTCGCCGATGGGAACGATGAGCCCCGTCTCCTCGGCCAGGGGGATGAATTCCGACGGGGCCACAAGGCCGAGCGTCGGATGCTGCCAGCGCAGCAGGGCCTCCATGGCGGTGATCCTTTTGGTCAGGATGTCGACTTTGGGCTGATAGTAGACCCGGAATTCTTCATTATCCAGCGCCTTGCGCAGACTGGTTTCAAGAAGCAGCCGCTTGTCCGCGTTGGCGTCCATCTTGGGGACGTAGAACTTGAAGGTGTTTCTCCCCTCACCCTTTGCATGGTACATGGCGATGTCGGCCTTCTTGACCAGATTGTCCAGATTGTCATCGTCGCCGGGATACAGGGCAATGCCGATGCTCGTGGTGATGTAGAGCTCGAAGCTGTCCACCATGAACGGGACGGACAGGGACTTGAGTATTTTCTTGGCTACCCGCTTCACGTCCTCGTCGGAGTCGATGTTCACGAGCACGACGGTAAACTCGTCACCGCCGATGCGCGCCACGGTATCAACCTCCCGCACGCAGTCCACAAGGCGCTTCGCCACCTCCTGAAGAAGCTTGTCGCCCACCGGATGACCAAGGGTGTCGTTAATGATCTTGAAACGGTCCAGGTCGAGAAACATGAGCGCCACATGACGCCGGTATCGATTGGCATGGGCCTTTGCCTGCTGAAGGCGGTCCAGGAAGAGGATGCGGTTGGGGAGCCCGGTCAGGGTATCGTGATGGGCGAGGCGGTAGAGCTGTTCCTCCACCTGCTTGCGCTCGGTGATGTCCCGGCAGATGCCCCACACGGCGGTGGAGCCTTCACCATCGACACCACAGGTCAGGCTGCCCTCGACAATGATGGATCGCCCTCCCTTGGCAACCAGCGTTGCTTCAAGCGGACTGAGCACATCGCCGGCGAGGATCCGCTCCAGCTCCGCATTGCATCGCTCACGGCTGTCGGGATGAATGATGCCGAAGAAGGAAAGTTTCTTCGCCTCCTCTGCCGTATAGCCGAGAACCTGCTGCCACGCCTCGTTCACATAGAGAAGCCGGCCTTCGGGAGAAAAGCTCAGGATCAGATCGTTGGCCGTATCGAGGAAGCCCATGAGCCGCTCTTCGCTCTGCCTCGTCGCTTCCGACTCGCGCTCGATCACTGACATGAAGTAGGAGCCGATGACGGCTGCAGCCGCGTTGAGTAGCGACACCCAGAGCCAGACCAGAAGAAGGTAGTGAGGATCCCGCTGGAGCCCCGGTTCCACGAAGGGCATGGGGACGTTCGGGATGACGCCGGCATGCTCCAGACCAAGCAATGCCCCGTAGAGAATGCCGCCGAACGCCCCCACGAGCCAGACTTCACGCTTTCCCTCAATCAGGAATGCGGCTTCGATGGTAACAATGAGATAGACCGGCCAGAACCAACTGGAGGCACCGCCGCTGAGGTGAATGAGAACCGTTACCAGGAACAGGTCGAGGAGAATCTGAATGATGTTGATGAATCTGAAGCACCAGATGATCCGCTGGTGAAAGAGATGAAGCAGAAGATTGTAGGCAACCACCGACGAAGCGGTGATCACGAGGAACATCACCTGAGACGGTGACAAAAAGAGACCGATACGACTGACATAATACGTACTTCCCGCAACGAGGCAGTAGGTGCCCACAAGCGCCAGGAGCAGCCAACGGCACTTGACCACGAGAAGAGCGCGTGCCTTGTATTCTTCTAAACGCCCGGATTCCGGAGACTTGAGCCCTTCGCGCAGATGTTTGAGTCGCCTGGCCACCGAATCGAGCCAACGGGAGCCGGTCAATGAAGTCTGAGTCATGAATATTTATTCAGCAATTCATATGCCAACTATCCTCAAGAAAACAGACGAATTTCCGGAGCCGATGCAATGGAACCGAGTTCAGCCGCATGGCGAAAGAAGAGACGCAGCCCGTCCAGGTGAGCGGGCGTCAGATCGTAGGAAATGGTTCGCCAGTAGTCGACAAGCTGCTCCTCGCCGATCCAGTTGCGTTCCGGCGCCTCTGCCGCAATGGCGGGATAGGACTCGTAGGAGATCAGTTTTGCCGCGAGCAGGTCGGCGCCCAGCCGGACCACCTCATCCCGCTGCGACTCCGCAGCTTCACGGCGGACCAGCCAGAGGGCAAACACGAACGGAAGTCCCGTGAACCGGTACCACAGCTCACCCAGGTCATAGACGTGGGGGGCAGTGCCGTCGAGAACCGCCCGAAGGGCCTTGTCGCCGATGAGCAGCAGACCTGGATGGGCTTCCAGCGCCTCCTTCAGCGGGAGGTCGGTCCGCTGGAACCGATTGGTGAACCGGTGGAACAGGCCCAGGATTATCTTTAAAAGATTGACCGATGTGTCGGACTCCGTGGTCATGGCAATGGTGGCGCCATCCAGTTGCTCGATGGGTACGCGGGAAAAGAGCATGACGCTCTTGACCGGCCCCACCGCGCTGATGGAAAGGTCGGGCAGGATCACGTAGCGGTCGGGATGGGTGGCGTATTCGATGGATGACGAGGGGCAGACGTCGATCCCGCCATGGGCGAGAAGTCGGTTGAGCTGGGCAGGCACCCCCGTCACGATCCGGTAATCGGGAGAGTGGCCGAGGCCCCGCAGAGCAGTGAAAATGGGCGTACAGTTGGCATAGACAATATGGCCGAGTGTCAGTGGCATTGCGTGCTCCGGTTCTGGTCAAAAACAAAGGCGAGATGGGTATCTCGCCTTTGCCAGCGGGCTGAAACGCCGCTGTTGGTTATTCTTCGTCTTCGTCGGCCTGGCTCACGTACTCTGCGTAATCCTCCGCCGACAGGAGCGACTTGAGCTCTTCAGGGTCATCGAGTGAGACCACTGCAATCCACCCCCCGTCATAGGGGTCGTCGTTGACGATCTCCGGGGCAGCGTCCAGTTCCTCGTTTACCTCCAGCACCGTCCCGCTGATGGGGGCGTAAAGCTCCGACGCGGTCTTACGTGCCTCAAGGGAACCAAAGGAATCCTCCTGCTCCAGTTCATCTCCCACCGTGGGCAGTTCTATGGCACTGACGGTGCCCAGGGCATCCTGGGCGTAATCGGTCAGCCCGATGACCGCCCGATCCCCCTCTTCCCTGACCCAGACGTGTTCCTTGCTGTACTTGAGCTCTTCAGGAAAATCCATGCCCTACTCCAGCACGATTCGCTCGAGGAAGCCGGTGTCGACGTTCCCCTCCATGAAGTCTTTGTTGTCCATAATCCTCTTGTGGAAAGGGATCGTGGTCTTGATGCCCTCAATGATGTACTCGTCAAGGGCCCGGGCCATGCGGCGGATGGCATCCTCCCGGGTTTCGGCGTGGACGATCAGCTTCGCGATGAGCGAGTCATAATGGGGAACCACGGAATACTGATCATAGACAAAGGAATCGATCCGCACCCCCAGGCCGCCCGGGGTATGGTAGCCGACGATCTTGCCCGGCGACGGGGTGAACTTCACCGGATCCTCGGCATTGATCCTGCACTCGATGGCGTGGCCGTGCAGCTTCACGTCGCTCTGCTTGTAACGGAGCTTGAGACCGGCCGCGGAACGGATCTGCTCCCGGACGATGTCGATGCCGGTCACCATTTCGGTCACCGGATGCTCCACCTGCACCCGGGTATTCATCTCCATGAAATAGAAGTTGAGGTCCTTGTCCACCAGGAACTCAACGGTGCCGACACTGTCGTACCCCACGGCCTTGGACGCGCGAACAGCCGCATCACCCATGGCCTTGCGGAGTGCAGGAGTCATGACCGGGCAGGGCGACTCCTCGATGATCTTCTGGTGACGGCGCTGGATGGAGCAATCCCGCTCACCCAGGTGGATCACGTTGCCGTGCTTGTCGGCCATGACCTGTATCTCGACGTGACGCGGCTTCTCACAGTACTTCTCGATGTAGACCTCGGGGTTGCCGAAACCGGCCTGGGCCTCGGCGCGGGCCGTGGCAAAGGCATTGGGGAGGGCCGCCGGGGAGTGTACGATCTTCATCCCCCGGCCGCCGCCGCCGGCAGTCGCCTTGATGATGACGGGGAAGCCGATTTTCTTGGCGATCTTCACCGCCTCGTTGACGTCGTTAACCCCCTCCTTGGTGCCGGGCAGGATCGGTACATCCTCCTTGATCACCGCCTGCCGGGCGCTGATCTTGTCGCCCATGATGCGCATGCTCTGCGAGGAAGGGCCAATGAAGGTTATGCCGCAGTTTTCGCAGATCTCAGCAAAGGCGGCATTTTCCGAAAGAAAGCCGTAGCCGGGGTGGATCGCCTCGGCATCGGTCAACTCGGCAGCCGAAATAATGGCGTTGATATTGAGATAGCTTTGCAGGCTCGGCGCGGGGCCGATGCAGACGCTCTCATCCGCGAGCTTCACGTGGAGCGAATCCTTGTCCGCTGTCGAGTAGACGGCAACAGTCTTGATTCCCAGCTCCTTGCAGGCCCGGATGACCCTCAGGGCGATTTCGCCGCGATTTGCAATCAGAACTTTATGAAACATGTAGATTTCTCCAATGACGGCCGGGACGAGCTACATCGGCTCCACGATGAAGAGGGGCTCCCCGAACTCCACCGGCTGGGCGTTCTCTTTGCATATTTGGACGATCTTGCAGCGAAACTCGGCCTCGATTTCGTTCATGAGCTTCATGGCCTCAACGATGCAGAGGACCTGCCCCTTTTCCACCACTTGGCCGACTTCCACGTAAGGGGCCGCATCAGGGGCCGGGGCACGATAGAAGGTACCGACGATGGGAGAGGCTACCTCCTTGCCGGCCGCCACGGCGGGAGCGGGGGCAGCAGGAGCTGCAGCCGGGGCGGGCGCAGCAGCGGCAACCGGTGCGGCAACAGGCTGGGGAATGGCCATCATGGGCGCGGGGGCCTGATACTGGACCACCTGGGAAGTGCAGCCGCGCTTGATGTGAATCTTCTCCTCGGCTCCCTCCAGCTCGAACTCGGTGATGTCGGTTTCGGTAACCATTTTTATGAGTGACTTCAGATCCTTGATATCCATGTATCGTATCTCCTTTGACGGGTATCGCCGCCGGGACGTGCCAACGGCGTTACAAAATCATGAGTTCCTTGGGAACCATGGTAATAGGACGGCAACCATGCTCGGTAACGATGACCGTGTCTTCGATCCGCACGCCACCCCAGCCGGGAATGTAGATGCCCGGCTCGATGGTGAAAACCATGCCGGCAGCCGCTACACCCTCGCTCCGGGGGGAAACGACCGGCCTCTCATGGACGTCAAGGCCGACGCCGTGGCCGAGGCCATGGCCGAAAAAGGCGCCGTAGCCCTGTTCTTCAATATATCCGCGGGCGATCCGATCGACTTCCCGCAATTCAGTGCCGGGCCTGACCGCGGCAATCGCCCGATCGTGAGCTTCCTTGACAATGCCGTAGACCTGGCGCTGGCGCTCATCGGGGGCGCCCACGGCAACGGTCACGGTTTCGTCCGAACAGTAGCCTTCGTACCGTGCGCCGAAATCGATGGTAACCAGTTCTCCCGCAGCCAGTGCCTTGTCGCTGGCACGTCCGTGGGGAAGGGCTCCCCGTTCGCCGGAAGCCACGATGAAATCAAAGGATGAATTCTCCGCACCGGCGCGGCGCATGGCGAATTCGAGCTCAAGGGCCAGTTCGCGCTCCACGGCGCCCGGCTTCACCAACGGCAGGACTGACAGCAGGGCCTCGGAGGCCAACCGGGCGACACGGGACAAGATCTCACATTCCGAGGGGTCCTTGATCAGCCGGAGCTGGGCAAGCTCATCACCGATGGGCATCAGTTCGGTCTCGGGGAGTTTCTGCCGCAGGGACTCGTACACGGCAACCGTCGTGTGTTCAGACTCAAACCCGATCCGGCGGAATCCCTGTTCCCGCGCCAGCTCAGCGATCCCGTCGAGTTTGATGCGATATTCGACCGTCGGGAACCCGGCAACCTGACGGGACGCCTGGGTGGTGTAGCGTGAATCGGTGAGGAACCAGCACGCCTCCCTCCCGAGGACCACTGCACCATCGCTTCCGGTGAATCCGGAAAGGTACCGAACGTTACTCATGTTAAAAAACACGATGGCATCAACATCGTGTTTTTCAGCATGACTCCGGGCCTTATTGAGCCTGTTTTGTAACATGTTTCAACCCTTGGTGACAATCCCTTTTTCAATGTGGGTAAAAAGGGCGCGCAACCCGAGCAGGTAGCTGTCCGCGCCGAACCCCGTGATCTGCCCCACGGCAACGGGTGCGACGAAACTGTGGGTCCGGAATTCCTCCCGGCGATGGATATTTGAAAGATGCACCTCAACCACCGGCAACGCCACTGCGGTGAGGGCGTCGCGAATGGCAACGCTGGTGTGGGTATATGCGGCCGGGTTGATGAGAATGCCGGCACAGGTTCCCGCCGCGGCCTGGATGGCATCGACCAGCGCCCCTTCGCTGTTGGACTGGAACAAGGAGAGTGTACACCCCAGCTCATCGGCCAAGGCTACCAGAGACTCATTGATCCGATCAAGGGTTAACGTGCCGTAGATGCCCGGTTCGCGGGTTCCCAGCAGATTCAGGTTCGGGCCGTGCACCACGAGAATGCGCATGCATGTGCTCCTTTTCCGGAGAGGCTGGCTTACGACAGCAGTTCGCGCAGTTTCGGGGCGGCAAGGCGCAACAGGTAGCGCCCTTTGCCGTAGTTGCCGTCCCGCTCGAGAGTCAGGACCAAAAACGCATCGTCGTTTATGACCCGGACAATGACCCGCGACCGCTCGGTAGCGACGGAAACCTCCTCCATGTCGCCGGTCCCGAGCACATCGACCGTCCTTTTGACCTCCTTGAGCACGGTGGCGTACTCAACGGCCAGGAGATGGAGGTCCATGGGGGGATCTTCCCTGAGATACTCGTCGATATGGATACCGTCGTAGCCCATGATGGCCGCGCCCAGCCCTCCCTCGACCCCGTCGACGATCTGCTTCAGTGCGGCACTGAACGGCATTGGCGTATCCTCCGAATGGAATCGAGCCACCCTTCGAGCACAGAGACTACATGGGCCGCGGCCCCATCCCCCCCTGCAACGCTGGCCGACGACCTGGTCACTGCAGCGTCCTCAAGGGGAGTATCAACCTGGGGTGCCGACTCGCCGGCAGAGCCGAAAACCGCCTCACTCTCGAAAGCACCTGTGCCCGCGGCCACGTCTTCGCCGAATTCCGCGTCGCCGGCAGCCATGGCCACGGAGGGACCACCCTCCATCAGGACAGATTCGCGGGCGCGGGCCTCGTCCTCATCGATGCGCCTCTTGAGGTCCACCATCCGGTTGCGGAGCGCCTCATTGAGGGGGTCGGCATCCAGCAGCTCACGGTAGATGACGAGCGCCTTCTTGGGGAACCCCTGTGCTATGTAGAGATCCGCGATGGTGCCGGTACTCAGGACATCGTGCAGACCCGGGACGCCAGCATTCGCTGCGGGCTCTTCATCGAGAAGAAGGCCCGCGAACGACTCCTCCGCGAGCGGCGGAGGCGGTGTGCGCTCTGCAACGGCTGCAACCTCTTCCCCGTCGACCCCCTCGTCAACCAGTTCTTCGATAATCTCGATCTCTTCCAGCAACGATTCATCTTCCACATCGGCGCCCGCACCGTCGAAGAGGTCGTCGGCATAGCCAGAGCTCTCAAAGGGTTGCCGGCACATGGCGTCGAACATGAGCCTGCTTTCCAGATCATCGGGATTGAGGGAAAGGATGATCTCCAGGCACCGGCGGGCGAGATCGGTTTCCCCGGCATCACCATAGATCTGGCTGAGAAGCTTTTGGGCCAGGAGATTATCCGGTGTGACCCGTACGACCTTCTCCAGGGCCGTCCTGCTCTCCGTCCGCTCACCCTTCTCGAAGCAGGCGCGTCCGAGGGCCATGTACCCCCCGACATACTCCGGATGCTGCCCGATCCCCGTGCGGGCCGTCATGATGGCGTCGTCCAGGAGCCCCACTTTGCGATACAACTCTGAAAGAGGCGCAAAGCAGTACGACCCGGGATCCTTGGCCAGGATATCCTCATAGCGCTTGATATCGGTCCAGAACGATTCGGTTCCGTGTTCCATGGTCATTCCCCCACGCCGCAGATGCCGAATACTTCAGACAGGTTTTCGATCCTGACGATTTCGTGGCTGCCGATTCCCCGGTTGAGAACGAAGTCCAGCCCCCGATCCCGGGCCTTTTTATCGCGCAGGAGTACGTCGCGATAGCTGTCTGCGTCAAACGACGGAAGCCCGGTCGGCAGCCCCACCGCCTCCACCAGTGCTCGAATCCGCCGGGTATCGCCGGCCGAGGAGTATCCCCGGGCCTCTGCCAGGACAGCGGCCCGCACCATACCGATGGCGACCGCCTCCCCGTGGAGCACGGCAGTATAGCCCGTCAACGCCTCCACGGCGTGGCCGAACGTGTGCCCGTAGTTGAGAACCGCCCGAAGGCCGGCCTCACGCTCATCCTGCTCCACGACCCAGGCCTTCAGCGCGCAGCAACGCGTTATGGCCCGGACCAGCGTCTGCCGGTCGCGCCCGAGAAGAGCGCTCACATTCTGTTCGAGAAAGGCGAAGAACTCACCATCGAGCACCACGCCATACTTGATGACTTCGGCAAGCCCGCCGAGATACTCGCGCCGGGGAAGAGTGGCAAGGGTGTCCACGTCGATGAGAACCGCCCTGGGCTGGTGGAAGGCACCGATCAGGTTCTTGCCCAGCGGATGGTTGATGCCGGTCTTGCCCCCCACACTGCTGTCCACCTGGGCGAGGAGCGTGGTCGGAACCTGCACGAAGGGGATGCCGCGCAGATATGTTGCCGCGGCATAACCGGCCAGGTCTCCAACCACCCCTCCGCCCAGGGCGACAACAAGGGAGTCCCGCGTCAATCCGCCGTTGACGAGTCTGTCATAGACGCGATTGAGGGTGGCCGAGGTCTTATGCTCTTCTCCATCGGGGATCTCAATGCGCAGCACGTTAAAACCGGCGGCAGTCAGCGAATCGGCCACGCCGCCCGCATAGAGGGGACCAACGGTAGTATTGGTCACGACAGCCACGCGCCTGCCGGCCACAGCGTCACGACACACGGCGCCGATCGTGCCGATGATCGCCGAGCCGACGCGGATGTCGTAGCTCCGTTCACCGAGTTCTACTCTCAGCGTCTCGATGGTCATTGATGCTCCCGGACAAAGGTGGCGATTTCGGTGACCACATCTTCCACGCTTTTGCCGGCAGTGTCAATCCTCAAGTCCGCATCGGCGTAAGCGTCCTCACGACCTGCCATGAGCGCGGCCAGGGCCTCCGGAGTGTTGTTGCTCTTCAGCAGCGGTCGCTCCCGATCCCCCTTCAACCGACACAGGATCACCTCAAGCGAGGCCGTGAGATTCACCACAAGGCCCGCCTTGCGGAGCAACTCTCTGTTACGGGGCGCAATAACCGCCCCTCCCCCGGTGGCCACCACCCGGCCGGAAACGCCGCAAAGGAAACGGATCGCTTCCGTTTCCAGCTCGCGAAACCGTTGTTCCCCATAACGCTCGAATATCTCGTTGATGGAGATGCCGGCCCGACCCACGATCAGCGCGTCCAGATCGCTGAAGCAGTAACCGAGGCGCTTTGCCAGGAGCTTTCCCACCGTGCTCTTGCCGGTCCCCATGAAACCGGTCAGGACCACGTTGCGCCCGTCAGAAGGCACGGAGATACTCCAGATACCCCTCATAGTTGCGCCGTACTTCCCCGAGCGAATCACCGCCGAACTTCTCCAGCATGGCATTGGCCAATTCAAGGGCCACAACCGCCTCTGCCACCACCGCCGCTGCGGGAACGGCGCAGGCATCGGAACGCTCCACCGTGGCCTCGAAGGGCTCTTTGGTCTGCATGTCGACGGAGCGGAGCGGCCGATAGAGGGTGGGGATCGGCTTCATGGCAGCACGGATGACGATATCCTCGCCATTTGTGATACCGCCTTCAATGCCGCCGGCATTATTGCCCTTGCGGTAAAAGCCCGAAAGCTCGCCCCGGCCTATTCTCGCGGGGTCATAGTAGATTTCGTCATGGACCTGGGAACCGGGGCGGCGGGCGGCATCGAAACCGAGCCCGATCTCCACCCCTTTTATGGCCTGAATGCTCATGACCGCCATGGCCAGGCGGGCGTCAAGCTTGCGATCCCACTGCACGTGGCTGCCGAGCCCCACGGGCAGGCCGGAGGCGATGACCTCCACCACCCCGCCCACCGTGTCGCCAGCCTCACGTGCGCCATCGATAAAGGCCTTCATCCGCTCTTCGGCCTCGGCATCATAGGTAAAGAGTTCGGACGCGGCTGACAACTCTTTCATCCGCTCCAGCGGAAGAGCGCCACGCTCGGCGCGTATCCCCCCCACCTCTGAAACAAAGCCGTTCACTTCAATATCGAACGAGGCGAGAAACGCCTTGGCAACAGCACCAACCGCCACCCTCGCCGCCGTCTCGCGGGCACTGGAGCGCTCCAGGATATTGCGGACGTCCCGGTGATCGTATTTCATGGCTCCCGGCAGGTCCGCATGGCCGGGACGGGAGCGGGTCACGCGGATTTTCTCGTCCCGGTGCCGTGCGTTGGGAGACATCTTCTCCTGCCAGTTGATCCAATCGCGGTTGATGATGCAGAGCGTCACCGGTGACCCGATGGTCTCCCCCCAGCGCACGCCGGAGAGAATCTGAACCTCGTCCCGCTCGATTTTCATCCTGCCGCCGCGGCCGTAGCCGCACTGGCGCCTGGCAAGATCGCGGTTGATCGACTCTTCGGTAATGTTCAGTCCTGCCGGCAACCCCTCGATGATTGCCGTAAGTTGCGGGCCGTGGGATTCACCGGCTGTCAGGTAACGTAGCATGAATACCTCTCAGGCAAAGAAATGCCAGGGGACCCCCCTGGCATTTCTTTATCCTTCATCATGATTAATCAGCGGCAATCAATAGCCAATTGGCACCATAAGCCTAGTACCGAGGGCATCGGTAATTGTTAGCGTTGCAGTTTGAGGTCCAACTGGATTTGCCATCAATATGACGGTGACAGTCCTGTCAGAGACACTCGCCTCCACATCGGCAGTAGTGGAGGAGACCGAGAATGGAGTGACGCCGCCGCTTAAAGCAAGGGTTTTAGCTGTTCCCACCGTATCTGTGTCGGCGAATGACAATGCCGTCGGATTAACAGCCAGTGAACTTACTGCTGGCACGGAAACAGTTTTAAATTGGTTCAAATCTCCAGTACTGGCATTGATGTCATAGAATATTGGTGTGCTTCTCTGTCGAACAACCGGATAAACAACCCCGACCTCACCGGAAGAGTTTACCTTATATGTTGCACTATATGTCGCAAGAGTAGAGATATTGGTATACACCCTCGTATTGAAGGCAATTTCGGTACCGAGAGGGTCCTTTGAAGGGTGCGTATACTTTGCCGTTGCAGTTACCTGGTAGTTACCTGCCGTTAAATCATTAGTTGAGGCATTGAGAGTCAGGCCTCCGACAAGGTCATCACCACCGCTTCCGCCACATCCGCCAATCAATAGCCCTGCAATCAAGAGAAGACCGCTCAGTTTCTTTAATATCATGCCTTCCTCCACAATAGGTTAGGATACGATTTTCGGCGTTATGAATATCAGCAATTCCGTCTTGGTTTTATTCTTCGTGTTTGACTTGAAGAGCCAGCCAAGCAGGGGAATGTCCATCAGGAACGGCACGCCGCGGTTTTCATCCGTGTCACTGTCCACGTAAATGCCGCCAATGACCGTGGTTTCACTGTTCTTAACCAAAAGCTCCGTGGTTGCTTCCTTCTTGTTAATGGGGGGAGGTGATCCCGTGCCGGCTGAGTTGTTGGACGCTTTGATCTTCATGGAGATACTGCCGTCGGCGGTGATATGCGGAGTTACCTCGAGAGTGAGCGCTGCTTCGACGAACTCGGTCTTGGTTCCTTCTGCGGATGTTGTCTGATACGGGATAGACTGGCCCTGGGAAATCTTCGCTGCTTTGTTGTTGAGAGTAACCACCTTCGGTGTCGACACGATTTTGACGAGACCGGCAACGGCAGCGGCCGACAAACGAAGATCAACCTGGAAGTTGTTGGTGAGCTTGCCGAAGGAAATGCCTACCGCACCGCCGGAAGACGTGGCTGTAGGAAAACCGCTTGCTGGCGGCGGTGTCACGATGCCGCCGAATCCGGCATCCATGGCATTGACATTGAGAATCGAGGCTGACCCATCCTTGTAATGGAGCCCCCACTGGACACCCAGGTCGCGGGTGAAGGTGGAGGTTGCTTCCACGATACGCGCTTCGATGAGCACCTGCTTTTCAGGCAAATCCAGATTTTTGAGCAAGGCACGCATTTCAGCCAGAGCCGGCTCGATATCCTTCACGATCACCCGGTTGGTCCGCGCATCCTGGCTGATGGTTCCCCGCTCACTCTTGACGGTGTTGAACTGGGATACGATATCCCCCACTGTGGCGAAGTTGATGTCGAAGACTTCCGTCTTCAGTTCCATGCCCCGTTCCCTGGCCCGCTTCAGGGCCTGCTCTTCGTCAGCCAGGGTCTGGATCTTGGACTTGGGGCGGATTTGGACGATGTTGCCGTCCCGCTGCATCCCCAGGCCCTTGTTCTCAAGAATGACATCAAGGGCCTGGTCCCAGGGAACGTTGACCAGCTTAAGGCTGATGGTGCCGGAAACGTCGTCGCCCACGAGGAAGTTGAGATTGCTCACCTCGGCGATGAGCTGGAATATCTTGCGGATATCGGCATCGGAAAATTCAAGCGTCACGCGGCGCCCGGTATACACCTTCTTTGTTCCGCCCGACGGGGCGACGCCGGCAAGCGGATCGGACTCCCTGGGGGTCTGCCGGACAGCAGCCTGGGCCTTGCCATCCTGAAGCGCGGGAGAGGCAGGCACATCCGCCACCGGAGGCTCGAAGCCTTCGGGGTTCCTGATATTCATCTGCAGCAGGTCCCCTTCACGCCTGACATCGTAGGATGCGGGCTGGCGGAGCAGAACTTGAATCTTTACGTCACTGTGCCCCTTGGTCTTCACCTGGTAGGGAGTAACCTTCTGAACGACACTGGCAAAAGCGCCCGTATCGAGATGACGTTGCAGCTTCCTGGGAAGGACGCAGTTTCTGAGCGTCACGCTGAAGCCGTCGGCGGTTTTCGCCGGCTTGTCGTTGGCACAGGCGCCGGTGACGGCAACTGTGATGCGCGAGGTCCCATCAATCACCTTGAAATCAATGGACTCAACCGCAGGGGCTGAACCCCTTGACGGTTCGGCGGGCTTGACCGGCTCCGGCTGCCGCGCCTGGGATACTGAGGCGGAAGGCTGCGCAGGGGCGGCAGCACGCGGTGCTTCAACAACCCTGTCAGCCGGTGCAACCACCAGGCCGGTCGCCCCCTTTGTCACGCCAAAGGGAGGAAGAGTGCCTCCTGCGGCGTCAAGTACAATCCTGACCTTGTCGGGATAGGCGCCAATGCGGGCCGTGCCTATGCCTAAGGCGTTCAGCGGGATGACCTTTGAGTTCATTCCGAGCTTGGCGTCCGCGATATCCACCACGAGCCGATCGGGTTTGGCAAGGCGGAAGGACTTGAAGTCCCTTATTTCTCCGGTTGTTTCGATCAGCAGGTAGCCATTCTGCGATTCGATGGCCTTGATAACGGGGGAACCGGTCTGCGAGGAAAGGACAGGAGCTATCGGAGCCTGAGGCTTCGCGGCAACGGGCGCCTGAACTACTGCCGGGACTGGGTCGGCCGTCACCGGGGAACCGGCAACGCCTTCCCGGGCCTGGGCAGCAACCGGCGCGGCTTCGGCGGCAGCGGGCGCACCGGCCACGGCAGGACGTGCCACGGCAAGGGCAAGCATTCCTTTGTCGCTGGCATCGATGGCCGCGTTCACCTCGGTGTCGCGTGTGAGATATACCTCCACGCGGGTCATGGCCGTGGCGCCTTCTCCGTACCGCACCGTCTCAATGCGCCGGATGGTATCGGAGTTCACCTCCATCGGCGACGCAATGGCGCCCGGTTCGGTACGGGCCAAGTCGATGACCGCCTTGGGCGGATCAGCCGTCTTGTAGAACGTGTAGGCCAAGGGCCGGTCGGCTGACAGCACGATTCGGGCGCCCTCACCCGTTTCCGCCACCTTGATCTCGCGCAGGACGCCCCCCTTGACCTGCTCGGCCATGGCGTCGCCCTTCACGCTGGAGTGAACCTCAGCGCATCCGCAGAACACGGCCAGCAGTGACATCAGGACGAGTTTCCGGGAGAGTGTCGTCTGGATTCTCATGGGGACTCCTTACTGTTTCTTCGCCAGAGAAAGCTTGACCGTCCGCTTCCTCACCTTGCCGAAATCATCGGTATATCGCTCGCTCACTTCCAGATACGAAGGCGCGATTTTCGTAATCACACCGTTATTGGCGCCGATGCTCATGCCCTCTTTCACCACATAGCCCTTGCCGGCCGGATCAACGATGAGCGCCTTGCTTTCCCTGAGCCCGACGATGATGCCCGTAATCCTGAACTGCTCCACGTTGTAGCTCTGGATCGGCAGCAGACCGGCGGCCGGTCCCCGCACGGCCGGGGATTTTCCGGGAGCCTTGGCCTGGAGAAAGGGTTTGAACGGGTCACGGCGGCTGGTGAAGTCGTACTGGGCAAGGCCCGTCGCAGGGACAATCGCGGCGGAGGTGGTTCGGCCCTGGATCGGAGGCTGTGCCTGGGGTGCAGGGGAGGCCTTTGGGGGAGGAGTCGGAGGAGGCGCTTGCTCCTTCTTTCCGCAGCCAGCCGAGACAAAGGTGAGAGCCACCAAAACGGCAAGAATCGATAGGCTATTTCTTCTTGTCATCCTTGGTCTCTTTCTTTTCGATGAAGCGGAAGGTCGTGGCCAGGCAGTTGACCTTGACGGTGGTCTTGCCGCCCATGGGCTTGATGTCGGTGAACGATACGTTCGTTATGTTGACGATCCTCGGCAGGTTGCCGACGGCGGTAAAGAAATTCGCCACTCCGTAGAACGAGCCCGATACCGAGATATCAACCGGCACTTCGGCATAGAAGTCCTTGGGTTCTTCGCCCTTTGGCCTGAAGAGGAGAAAATCGAGGCCCGCCCCTTTACCTACGCTGGTGATTCCCGTGAGCAGCGAGGGTATCTCCTTCTGGTTGGGCAACTCGGTAAGCGCGCTCTCCAAGTCCTTCTGCAATTGCTGATACTCCTTTTTCAGCTTGGGAAGGTTGTTGGCGATCCGGGTCTTTTCCTGGACCTCGTGCTGGAGCTTCTCAAGCTTCCCGCGCAGGTCCGCAAGTTCCTTCTGGCGAGGAGCGTACAGCCCCCAATACAGGGCAGCCCCTTCTATCGCAAGAATTGCCGCCAGGAGAGCAATCTTCTGTCTGTTGGGGAGCTTGAGCAGTTTTTCTATTCTCGCGTCCATTGGGAGTCCTTGAGAATGTTTTCCGGGGCCTATGGCCTTATTTTTTCTTAGCCGGCGCGGGCTCTTCTTTTTTCAGCGCCTTGATGGCACAGGTGAGCTCGAACCGTTTCGCCTTCACACCGCCGACTTCGGTCTGCTCGGACACGACCAGCTCGACGTTTGTGTAGTCATCCGTTTGCTGGAGATTGCGCATGAAGGCGGCGATCAGATCCTCGTCCACGGCGATGCCGCCGATGCTGACGTTCGGTCCGTTCTCGGAATACTTGGTGAGCCAGAGTTTCTCCGGCGTCGCATCGCTGAGGGTAGCCAGACGGCGCACGGGGCCGGTTTTTTCCTTGCGCAACTGGGCGAGCACGTCAAGCTTCTTTGTGACATCATCTTTCAGCTTCTTGATATTCTCGAGCTCGCCGATTTTCCCCTTGAGCCGCTGCAATTCGCTTTCCGCACCGGAAATATCGCTCTTTGCCGTCTTGATCTTTGCCTGGGCGTAGCCGAACAGGCCGAGCCCCACGCCGAGGACCACCAGCACCGAAACAAGCAGAATCGCCATCTGCTGCCTGGCAGTTTCCTTCTTTTTGGACGTTCTGACCGGAAGCAGGTTGATCCTTACCATTTGTCACCCACCCTCCTCGTGGCCAGCCCCACGGCAACCGTCACGAGCGGCCCGATCTCCCGAAGGTACTCGGGGTCGAACTCTTTCTCGCTGCAGGTGATTTTCGCGAGCGGGTCCAGCATCTCGACCGGAACGCCCAACTTGTTCTGCACGGCTTCGGCAAGCATGGAACTCTTGGCTGCCCCTCCACTCAGGTACACCCTGGCGATTCTTCCCTCGTTCGCGGTTGTGTTGTAAAAATCGAGCGAACGGCGCATCTCCACGGCCAGGGTTTCGTTGACGCGGGCGATGACATCCTTCAGCTTGGCCTTGTCGGGGTACTCGCCGGTGACTTTCACCTGTTCTGCCTCCTCGCTGCTCAAGGCGAACTGCTTCTGGATCTCCTCGGTGAAGAGATTCCCTCCCACCTGCACATCGCGGGTAAAAAGGGAGCTTCCCCCCCTGACGACATTGAGATTCAGAATGCTGGCACCGACATTGATGAGCGCAACCACCTCTTCGGGATCGGTTTCGTAATTGAGTTCAAAAGCGTTCTGGACCGCGAAGGAATCCACATCGACGATCACGAGCCTGAGACCCGTCTCGGCAAAGACGTTGACATAATCGTTGATAATTTCCTTTTTGCTGGCCACGAGCAGGACGTTCATGCGGGAGGGATCGTCCTCGTCGGGTTCCAGGATCTGGAAATCAATGTTCACATCGTTGATGTCGAAGGGGATGTATTGTTCCGCTTCCCATTGAATCTGGTCTTCCAGCTCTTCGGGGGTCATGGCCGGAAGCTTGATCTTGCGTATGATGACCGTGTTCCCGGAAATGGAGCAGGCCACATCCTTGACCTTGACGGAAAGTCCCTTCATGAGCCCCTTGACCGCTTCGATAACGGACGAGCTGTCCATGAGGGTATTATCGACAATGGCCTCGGGAGGCAAGGGCTGGATGCCGACATTGACCAGTTGCCACCCCCCCTTCTGCTCCTTGAGCTGAACGAGCTTCACGGAGCTGGAGCCGATGTCGATGCCGACGATTTCTTTCTTTTTGGAGAAAAGCATACGCCCCATCCCGTCCGAGATCAGTCGATAAACACCGCGTCCTTTTCGGACAACGAAAAACCAAGAGCAAGGAGGATCTTTCTCTTGGTTTCCATGCGGCATTCCTCGCCGCGCTCGATTCTCTCTATGGTTGCCGGGGAGACGCCCGCAAGCCGAGCCAGTTCAGCCTTGCTCATGAGCCGTTCTTCCCTGATCTTCTTCACGTTGTTTCGGTATTTCATTGCATTATCCCGAATAATTATATGATTCAACGCGAAATCTACCGGAATTGAATCGAAAGTCAAGCTATTAGTTACACTTGAAACAAATTGAAACCTTTTATGCGAAATTGACGCCAATAGTGTAACTATCGGTGTCAACACAGGAAAACTTGAGGATAATTTCATGGTGGTCATGCGTTGGTGTCCCGCTCCGCCATCGGACCCGGGCAAAAGAAAAGCCGGGGCCGACTATCACGGTGGTGATATTTCGGCAACCCGGCTGTCTCAGTGAGACCCTGTAGGCTTTCCGCCCCATCCTCGCGGATGGTTTAGTATTATCGATATCATATGAAGGCCTACCAGTAACAATAGGCACGATTTAGCAGCAAAAATGCAATATGGATTCCACAATGAACCCGGCAGACCTCACAACTCATAACAGGGCGATATCATGAACATTGACCGGCCGTGACGATGTATTGCCAGACTCCCCTCACCCGTTATTGTCAGCCAATTGACACTATCGGCACCTCAAGTGCCATAAATTGTCAGCCGACATGGGTTAATACGCATAGAGTACGGACAGGGTCGCCTTTTCCTGCGAAGATGTTTCACGTTCTCCCTGGACCTCAAGTTTGTACACCCCTGGAATATGTTTAACCTTTACACCGCCGCTGCCGGCAACAACGGGGTTATAGGCGGCGCCCGAGGCAGCAAGGAACCATTCAGCCTCTCCCGATGTCTGCGATGACGGATCTGAATTGCCGGGCGATGTATCGACAATTTTGGAATACACGTTAAACCCTGCTTTGCCGGATGTTCCTCTGAGCTTGAAGCCCAAGTCGGGTGCACTTTTAATGGTGTCAGTTGACTGAGATTTCTGGGCATCGGAGCAGGCCGACCACAACTCGGCCGGTAGTGCGAGTTTCTGCTTGATGCATGCGTCAGACACGTAGAAAGTGAGACTGTTGCCCCCAAAGGACGACTGGAGATCAGTCATTTTCGTCGAGGAACTGATATTGGCGAACAGATAGGGAATCACTTCCTTGGTAACCACTTCGACCCCGCCGTAGCTCGCTTCCAGTGAGTTGGCATAGGTCTTTCTCGCCGCGGACATTTTTGTCCCCTGCAGAACGAGATATAGCAGCGTCAGGACGACTCCCAGCGAGATCAGCGTAAGCAGAAGCGAGGTTACCAGAGCCACCCCTCGTTCATTGTCAAGAATTTTCATAGGATCCACCCGATGCTCATTGGAGGAGATTTCTAGGGGTTACGCTGACTGCGTAAACCTTCCAGCGGTAGTTCCGCCAGTCAGCTCCAAACGCGTTGAGCATGTCGGCCTGCTTCCAGATGCGACCGGCGCTCTTTACATGTGGGTCTGAAACGACCACCACCTCGCTGGGATCATTTACAGGGTACGAAAAGGACGGGTCTTTTTTTCCTTCATGCGTGAGAATATACACGGTTACCGTCCGAAGCTGTTCGCGGATCTCCTGGGCGGACAGACCTGCCAGGGTTGCCCGGATCGATCGGGCGCCACTGTGGGATGCGCCGGATGTATCCAGCTCGAAAACGACTTGAAGGTCTCCCACACAGTCAAGCAGAGCATAGTGTTCGTAGCCGGTATTGCCGGAAGCCGCGCCCTGGGCGACACGAGACTTGAACAGTACTCCCGTGCCGGGGTTGCAACGGGGGGGCACTCCTGTTGCCGGCTTTTTCACATAATAGTCAGCCCGGTTGTAAGGCATCCTGAGATCGCTCGAACTGTCTATGCTGTAGACATCGACCCTCTCATCTTCGCCCGAAGGCTTGAATGCGCTATGTACCGGCTCACTTCCGTTGACCGTGTAGAAAAAAGATGCTCCATTCATCAACAGTTGCCTGTTGTCACCCCTTTCAGCGGAAAATGTCGACAGGATGCTGATGACTCGGTCGCCATCCTTCACATCATCCGGACCGTTCCGGTCCACGAGATAACTCCTGTTTGAGAGTTCGTTGCCCGAGTAGTTTACGTAGGAGAACCTTCCGGCATCGGGAGGAGCGGACAGGGCGGCTGACTTGATGACAAGATAATCGGTACCGGAATTCGTGTCGGAACTTCCGTCAATGATCTTGTTTGCGCCGGGAATCGTAGCGTCGACCACTGCCCTGGGTAAAGCCGGAGGGATGTCGTTAAGAGTTGCGGGATCAAAATCTTTTATTATTTCATCAGGATCGACACTCACCTCTTCATAGGCCGTTGGCGCGTCCTGGAAAGACCAAGGAAGGCCGAATCCCGCCACTTCGATGTCCCTCCTGAAGATTTCGAGCCCGATGACCCCCTCGATTTCCGACTGGGCTGACTTGCCGAGTTGCCCCGAATGGAGAAGAATACGCTCGAATGCATTACCACTGATGATGATGACGACCATAAAAATAGCCATGACCACTATCAGCTCGACAAGTGAGAAACCCCGCTCTTTCAACATCTGACGTCCTTCCATGTTCAGCGCGTCTTGAGGGAGACGAGTTCCTGTTGTTGGGTCGTTCCTTTATAGGCCCACGAAACCAGCACTTCCAATTGGAGCGATGATCCCCCGACCTCTGTGCTTTTCTTCTCTACGGTGTAGTTTTTGCTGACGCCGCGAATCCTGCTCGGGACGAATTCCGGCGAGTAAGTTGAGGAAATTTTGTCGAAGGGACGGGCAAGCAGCGAATTCATTCGTTCGTCCGCAATTCTGGATGCCTCATCACGCGCCATGTTCCGAAGATTATGCTCCATCGAGACATTCACCGCCTGAAGGAGCCCCAACAGCCCAACCACCATGATGACCATGGCGACAAGCACTTCAAGGAGCGTGAAGCCGCTATCATTTGAGCGTAATGTTTGCCATTTCACAGTTGCCGGCACTCCATTTCCCAATCCGTATTTGCGTATCCGTGATGACCACACTATCGACTGCTGCCCGATTACCGCTCGGCCCCACACAGATTGCTCTGTTGGCCATGGACGGATCGGTAACCAGCCCTGACTTCTCGAACACTAGCTGTCCGGCGATATCAGACGAAATGGCATTTTTCACCGCGACCTGTTGCACCGGGCCTACCGTTGTAACGGAGGATGAGTAGATGGAATACTGGGACGAAGAAAATGTCACTGCCCGGTCTCTTCTTTGGAGAAGGGCATCTGCCTTTGTCCTGAGGAGATCGGCCTGGAGCTTTTTCGCCTGACTCTCGATGGCGTTTTTACGACTGTATTCATTGAACTGAAGGGTGCCGATAGCGATCAGAACCATTGCGATCCCCATGACAACCACCAGTTCAACAAGGGAGAAGCCCCCTTGTCTCATATCACCGCTCCTTGATATGGAGTATTTTCTTGACCGGCTTGAGCCCCGCCTTGGAAATGATCGGCGGTGCATCGGAAGCCGGCTTGCCGATAATCCCCTCATTCATGCGCCGTCCCTGCTTGCTGTTCGTCCCTGCCATCGCGGTTGCCAGATCTACCTCCTCAAACCCCCCGGTTGAAGCCTGAATGAGCACTTTCCCAACCTTGGCGCTTTCATCAAGCTGGTATCCTGAATCGAACTTCACTGCCCACAGGTAGGAGGTCCCGCCGAACTTGCAGATATCCGGCTCGGGCACGAATGTAGTGTAGAAAATCGATCCGTTAACGGTAGCGACAGGGTCCGTAATGACTCTCTCCCCCTGATCAAGAGTGATGTACCAGCCTTTGTCGACAGATTCGTTTGCCGTGCCAGCCGTCCGGTCGGTCAGATCAGAGAGCGTGAGGGGAGCGGCCGCACAGGTGGAACTGGATGAATCGTCGATATCAAAGACAGTCTTGGTGTTGTCGTCATGGATCACCGTGGCCTTGTAGCAGGGTTCTTTTACCATGAACAGGCGGCGGGTCGTGGCGTTGGCATCGTCCCCGTTGAAGAAGTAACGTCCCGTGCCGAAAAAGAGATAGAGATTCTTGCCCTGCAGCTTTGCCACCGATGACGTTACGGGACCGATTCCGTCGATAACCTTCGACACCTTCCACTGGGTCGAGGGGTTGAAGCCGACGTCATCGGGGCTGACACTGTCGGGAATGATCACCCGAAGCACTCCACCGTTGGTCCAGCTACCGTCGGACGCTTTCTGCACGTATCCGACATACAGGGCATCGTCCTGATAATACCCATCGGCATTTTTGTTTGGACGGTCCGTATCGACCACTGCGCTGTTGAGGGATCCGGCAAACGCCTCGGTGATGCCGGTATCGATGACCCAGTAATTGCCCGCCGTGGGCCCCCTTTCGAGGTCGTACACAAAGAGCCTGAGGTTCTGGTCGGATTTTCCCTTGAACTGCCTGAGCGTCGTATCGATGGGACCGGTGGGGCCTGAGCCGAATACGACCAGCCACCGACCGTTCTTAGTCCGATCCGATACATATTTTCCCTTTGCCGCATCATAGGTCCGGGCATTGAGGCGAACGATCGCCGGCCCGGTGGTAGTGAACCCGAGTTGCGGACTATTGAACTCCCATTTGAGGCTCGGCTGATTCTGAAGGGTGTTGGTGTTCGGGTCGGTGCCGAAGTACTGGCCTGTCACATCAAGAGAGTAATACGACGAAAATCCGAGCCCCTTGGTGTTGTCCGCCGGATCGAGAATCGGTGTCTTAACGCATGTGCCGGCAGCGGTCTTATCAGTGCATGCGGCATCGCCGAGTTTCCGTGAGGCGCCTCCGATCCCCATTCCGCCGACAAGGTAGGTTCTCCAGCTCGACCCGTCGCTCGCCTTTGGGCACTGCCAGTAATTGGATTCCGTGCAGCCAGCGGGGATGCCGGTGCTTACATCGAAGATCTGGGTCGTACCATCCACATAGTAGATATGATTGTTTTCCTTGTAATTGACGTCACCGAGATACTTGAGGTAGGGCAGCACATTGCGCGGAATGAACGTCCACTGTTCCTCTCCCAGCTTGTTGCCCGAGAGAGTTGCCTTGATATTGCCGGTAATGCCAGGGCCTTTTACGGTCAATTTGCCGAGCTTGAAAGCATGAAGCATTCCGTCATTGGCCCCGGCATAGACCATGCCCCGATTCTGGTATCCGGTTGTTTCCGTGAAGCTCTTGTACGTTAAATCGTCATAGCCCAGAGGAGACGAAAGCTGGTAGCTGCCGATCGGCTGTGTCGACTGCAGGCGTGGCGTGGAAGAAACGATATCTCCAAGTTTCCAGACGTTCGTGGCTCCTCCGATCGTTACGCTACGCTTACGGTACCCCGCAGGCTCGTCCCCCTTGACGAAGCTGATGATATTATTGGCCTCGGCCTGGCTTGATGCCTGAAGATACTGCTGCGTGGAGGCCGAAGCCGTAGTAAGGGCCGTGAAATCCACCAGCGTGCCTGCAAGTTGCGTATAGATTTTCCGGCTTGCGGCAGAACGTCCCCACAGCAGCTTTCCTGCGCTCCAGATACTTTTGAGGCCGAATTCGGGATCGTCGGGGGACACTGTTTCCTGTGAGCCATCGGGCCTGATCCTCGTCATGAGCGTCTGGTTGGCGGCGCTGTTAAAGGCGAGTTTGATCACGTTCGCCGTTCCTATATTGAGAACGTGGTCATTGTCAGGAGGAGGCGACGAGGCAGGAACATAGTCGTCGTCCTCCCGAATGGTGCTCCCCGATATGCGGGGATCTATATAGTACCAGAGATTGTACATCTCTCCGGACCAGGATATTTCAGTCTGATTTTCGTATATCTTCTTGGGGAAGAATATGGCCTGGAGTATATTGGCACCGCTTCCTTCGCTGTTGGAGAGAATCGAAGCGGCTGTCCCCGATGCAGTACGTGCGAGGATGGCGTCAAAGGCCTCCTTGAGCTTTCTCTCCATTTCGTTGGGATTATTGACCGGAAAATAGGTATCGGGAAGTCCGTCGCCCTTTTCGTCCCACTCGGCACAGCGTGGATTCGGATTGGCGGTACCGCAGGTTGCGTCCATATAAGGAAGGCCATCCCCGTCGGAATCCTTGAATCCGCCATATTTGGCGGCAAGCATGAGCGGATTTTCGGGGAGTTTCCCACTTTCGCCACTAGCCGTGAAGATTCGCGTGGCACTTGTGGTTGAGATGCCCGCCCCCCATGGCCGATTGCTCCCCGTATGCTCCGCGATGAGGTAGGTCCCGTTTGCCGAACCTGCACCCGCGACAGTGAAACCGAATGCCGCTGCATTGCCGGCCTGGGAGTAAACCCGTTCAACCTTGATCGATACCTGATCGCTGGAGAGCGACGGGCATTTCCCACTGGTGTAAAGGGGATCGGATGTGTTGATCGACCCGGCGCAGATGGTGTAGTCGGCAAGCACGTCCATGTCAAAGTCGCCGCCACCTACGTCATCGAAGCTCGACTTGAACTTGATGTATTTCAGATCACTGGTTCCCGAGTGATACAGCGGGGTATCAACCACGTAAGTGCGGACCATCTGAAGAGTCGGACATTTGCCAGTGGTGTTTTTGGGGGTAATAACAACCCCTTTTCCGTTTGCCGAAGCGTCGACTGCAAATGTGAAGTTCGCGGTAGAGCAACTCCATCCCAGGCTGCTGTCGGTGGAGACGGACTTACCATAGGGGACTATCGTTGCAAAGGAGCCCGATAACGTCTTCACTGTGATTTCGGGGACAAGCGAATTGAAGCCAACCGCGAAGGTTGCTACATTCATGTTGTTGTGCCCGTAAAGTGCAACTGCTGCAGGGGAATACCCCCCCTCGAGGTCCGGTTCCGAAGGACAGATCCCGCGGACAGAGGCGAAACCGGTGAGTGTCTTTTCGGAACAGGTGCCATCGGTATTCGCACCCGCCGTAGTCCCACTCTGCCCCACCATGGCGGTGATTGACGTGGAGGGCTTGTTTTCATTGACGAATATTCTGTCGGCAAGGGCCCCGAGATCGAAGTTGGGCAGATTGCCCGCGCTGTTTGAGAAAGAGGAAAAAGCTGTCCCCGGTATCTGGTCCGTATCGAAGCTGTTGTAAATGTCGCTTAAGTGGAGAATGAACCGCTGCGAGCAGATGGGGAATATTGCTTCCGGGGCATCCCACGCGGGCATGGTGAGGCTCAGCCCGTCGTCGCTACCGTCGCTTATGCCGGCTACGTACTGAGGCGTCGGGGATTGCAACCCCTTCAGATAACGGAGTCCCTCATACAGAATCTCGCCCGTCGGATTCCCCCATCGCTGGGAAATAGGATAGGTAGTTGGACATTTCATGCTCTCGATGGACTGTATGATGAGTCCCTTCTGGTCGGTATTAGAAGTCTGGAAGTTACCCGCAGAGGAGTTCACCTCGTTCAGGAAGCTCCAGATGTTTTTGCGGAGGACTCCTCCTGCCTTCGGGTTTTTGAACGAACCCGTCATGAGCCCGAAGTACATATTCACCTGATCAATGCATGCCCCCTTGTTGATGGAAGAGCATTGGCTGTTGGAACTGCAGGGCGTTGCCATGTCCTTTGAACAGACCTTGCCTGCTCCGGGAGCCTTGCGCTCACCATAGGACTGCAGAACACCCACTGGTTTGTAATTAGAGCCATAAGCGGCGCATTTACCCGAAGCCAGTTCGTAGCCGAGCAGATCACCGCATGCCTTGACGTTGATGTCGAAGCGCTGGCTGGTGGGGACGAGGCTGGCATGGCTGTCAGCCACACCGTCACCATTTTTGTCTATGGCTGACACCGAACATATGTTGCCGTTTCCCTCAACGTTCACCCAATGCCATGCACGGAGCCCCCCTGACACTGTCACGCCGGTCACCGCCGTAACATCGGGGATGACACGCAGTTGAGACACCGGTTTCGAGGAGGCACCGTTGCTGGTAACGCAGAAAAGGGCGCGGTTGTTGGTGACGGCACCAGGAAAAAGCTTCGTGGCGTCGCTTCCAACATACTCCTTAGCCCAGCTATGGCCATCCTGGGGAATATTCTCGCCTGAAATGACTGCTGAAGTCGAAGATGAATTGTCAGTGGTACGGTAACCACCGTAAAGGACTCTTTTGATGATGTCGGCCCGCGACATGGTGAGCCAATTCAGAAAATTTCCACTCCATTTGCCGGCATTAGTACCTGTGCAGTACTTTGCATCAACAGACTGATTTACCGGATCATAGGTGTCGCCGGTGGCAATAAACGTATTTGCTTCGCCCCCGGAGGTCATATAGGTGTAACACTTGTAGGGATCAAAGTATCCATAGTATGTGATGCTGTGGTCATAGGTAGTGTCAAGTTTGCCGTCGCCATCCACGTCAGAGGCGTCATTGAATGCGGGGAAGTAGTACTTGTGGTCTTTCCCCATGCTGAACAGCACTTGCGGCGGAACAGTGGCGGCTATGAACGCCGGTTGGACGCAGTAATCTCCCATCGACGCAGCATTGGCGACAACCGGCGCCATAAACAGAAATGCTGCCCCGAAGATAGTCCGGACAGTCCCCTGGTTCTTGAAACTAAAGCGCATATTCGACCTCTCGAGCAGTAGCAATTCACCCCCCCCGTTCCCGGCAGGACGGGCTAGCCGCAACGATCCATCGATCATATTAGCAAGGAGCGCGCCAAGAAACAATGCCACCAAGCATCAGCAATTACATGCTATTACCCAACAGATTCCATAATAACACAAAAGGCTATGCAATTTTTGCATAGCCCCAGTGTTCCCGGTACACGATTTATGTCACTTCCTGATCCACTCCGACCCGTCCCAGTGGTACAGCTTGCAGGAAAAATCAGACGTATTGAAGATCATTGCCACGGCACTGCCGGACGTGGCGGATTGGATATAGATGCCGCCGCCCGTACCGACAACCCCTTCAGCGCTGTAAAACCGGTTGCCTGTGAATGCAACTCCGTCATCGGTTGCGGTGAGTTTGTTGGGCTTGAGGACAGGCCCCCGCTCTCCGTAACCGAAGCTGAGGCCGCCCCCTTTGTCGGAGAGGCGAACCTCTCTGACAAACTGCTCATCGCCGGTACCCCACTGTCCATCCTCCCCCCTGCCGGAGTAAAGCATCGCCCGCCCGCGGGGGGGATCGAATTCGATGCAGCACGACTTGCCCTGGATACTCAACAGCTTGGCATCCTTGAACAGATCCTTGATCTCCCAGACCGCCGCCTTGAGGCAGCAGTCGGCGTACAGGCTGCTGAACGCGGGAACGGCAATCACGCTCAGGACACAGATGATCGCCACCACCGCGAGCAGTTCGAGCAGCGTGAAACCACCCGCCCCCCTATCCCCCTTCCCTGGGGGCAGAATGGTGCGGTTAACCATCCCGCTCATCCCGGTCACCTCCTTGTGACAAAAAAAGGACTTTGCAATAATTGCACAGCCCTCTTACATTTACAACATTTTATTAATATTTTTTACTTTACTCGATACCAAACTCCTTAAGCTTATAGAGCAACGCCCGATGGCTGATTTCCAGCAAGCGCGCGGCTTGGGTCCGGTTCCCGCCGGTCTTGGCCAGGGCCCTGCGGATGAATTCCCGCTCTAGATACTCTTCGGCCTGTTTGATGGAAAGGGTGTCCTCGGGGAGACGGAACCCCGAAGGAGTTCCAGCCGAGTCCCCCCGCACGACATCGGGCAGGCTTCCACTATCGAGGATTTCTCCTTCGCTGAGAATGAATGCGCGCTCGATGCAGTTTTCCAGTTCACGCACATTGCCGGGCCAGCCATAGGCGGCAAGCAGCTTCATGGCGTCCGGCGACACGACCATTCCGGACCTGCCGAAAGACTCGCCATACTTGTGCAGGAAGTGGTTCACGAGCAGCGGAATGTCTTCCAACCGCTCCCTCAGGGGAGGCAGGGTAATGCTGAACACGTTGAGGCGAAAAAAGAGATCCTCGCGAAAGCGTCCCTCCGCGGCATCCCGGGCCAGATCCCGGGAAGTGGCGGAAAGGATCCGGACATCGACGCGCAGGGCCTTGGCCCCGCCCACCCGTCGAACCTCACCCTCCTGCAGCACGCGCAGAAGCTTCACCTGGAGCGCCAGGGGCATTTCACCGATCTCGTCGAGAAAGAGCGTCCCGCCGTTGGCCTCCTCGAAAAGTCCGGCCCGGTCCGACGATGCGTCGGTAAAGGCACCGCGCACGTGACCGAACAGTTCCGACTCCAGAAGGCTTTCGGGGATGGCCCCGCAGTTGACCGCCACAAAGGGTCTGTCGCTGCGGCTGCCGTTGTGGTGGATGGCCCGGGCCACCAGTTCCTTGCCCGTTCCCGACTCGCCGAGGATGAGGACGGTGGTCCGCACGTCGCACACCTTGCGGATAAGGTTGAAGATCTCGCGCATGCGCGGGTTGCGACTCACAATGCTGCCGAACGAATACTCCCGCCCGACCACTTCCCGCAGCCGCCGGTTTTCACTCTTGAGGCGCTCGCGCTCCTCCGCCTTCCTGAGGACCAGGAGGATCTCATCATTTTTAAAGGGTTTCGAAACGTAATCGTAGGCCCCCTCCTTCATGCAGGCAATGGCCGCATCCACGGTACCGTAGGCGGACATCATGATAACGGTGCCGGGGAGTCCGGCCTGCTGAAAGGCCCGCAGGAACCCAACGCCGTCCATGACCGGCATCCGGATGTCGCAGAGGATGAAGTCGTAGGCAGCAGCAGATGCCTGGGCCAGGGCCGCTTCGCCATCGGTGGCCTCCACGGCCTCGTAGCCCTGTTTGCGGAGCATGGCGCACAGCATGTGCCGCATGTTTTCTTCGTCATCGACGACCAGTATCCGCTTTTTCATTTCATGCCCCTGTCCATAACCCAGTGGATTTCATTTCATTTCGAGACCGGAAGCCATACCTCGAACCGCGTCCCCTCCCCTACCGTGCTTTCGACGGTCATTCTCCCACCCAGGGAGTCGATGATCCTGGCCGAGATGGACAGGCCCAGCCCAGTCCCCTTGCCCGGCTCCTTGGTGGTGAAAAAGGGATCAAAGATCCTCTCCAGGTGCTCGGGTGCGATCCCGGATCCGGTGTCGGTCACGGCAATCCGGATGCACGGCGCCTCGCTTCCGTCCCCGGCAAACGGCGTGCGGAACACCCCGCCGAAGTCGTCCTTGCGCCGTCCGGCCATGACAGTCCAGGGACCGTTATCGGTGAGCCCCGCCGGCGGCGTGAACATTCCGGACGACACGGTGACATCCAGGCGTCCACCAGCGGGCATGGCGTCGCGGGCATTGATCAGCAGGTTGATCAGAACCTGCTGGAGCTGATGGGGGTCGGTCACGGCCGCTGCGTTTTCCTCGCCTGCCCCGATGTGCACCTGCACCCGCTTGAGGGCCCCCTGCCGACTCACCATCTCCACAGTTTCAGACACCAGGCAGGCCACGTCAACCTCTTCGGCGGCAAGGGACGCGGGGCGGGCATAATCGAGCAGGTCGTGGACGATCCGGTCGATCCGTTCGGCCTCCTGTAGGATCCGGCGAAGATAGTCGGCCCTTTCCGGATCAAGGGATTCATCATCCCGCAAGAGCGATACGTACCCCATGATGGCTGCCAGCGGGGTGCCGATCTCGTGGGCCGTTCCTGCGGCCAGCATTCCCACCGACGCCATTTTTTCGGATCTGAGGGTTTCCTCGCGGGCCTCCTTGAGCTCCCGGTTGGCCCGCTCCAGCGACGCCACGTGGCGCGCCGCCTCTTCGTCCTTGACCCGCAGGGCGTCCACCATCTGGTTGAATGAATCGGCCAGTTCGGCTATCTCACGGCTCCCCGGAGCCACGGCCTTATGGTGATAGTCGCCGGCGCCGATCCGCTCCGTTGCGGCCAGGAGCTTGCGCATGGGAATGATGATAAAGCGGGAAAGCAGCAGTGACCCCACTGCCAGGATGAGAAGGAAATCGAGGGCGAAGTAGGCGAGGAACAGGTGACGCGAATGGGCGAGCATCTGCCGCTCCCCTGCCAGGGAAAGGATGAGCCTGGCCGCGCCAACGGTCGCCCCGTCACTGACGATCGGGGCATAGCGGATGAGAACGCCTTCCCCCGCAGGGAACCAGGCCGATTCGGCGCCGTCGCGAAGACAGGCCGCCAAGCGCTCGTCAACGGGTGAACCGCTCCCCAGGCCGAACACCGGCGTTCCATCACCCCGCACGACGGTCAGGGCCGTGAATTCCGGCTCACCCGCCAACTGGCGGGCAAGCACGCCGGCCGCCGAAGGACCGATCCCGTCCAGCGACGGTGGAACCAGCGCCGTAAAGGAAGCGAGCAGGATGCGCGCCTTGTCGCTTTTCTGGCGGAGAAGGTCGCTTTCGGCGGTTTTGAAGGAGATCAGGCTCAGGAGGAGCCAGGTGAGAACCAGGAGGAACGTAAGGGAAGAGAGGATCAGAAAGCTGAGACTGAAGCGCAGACGCCTCACGGGTGCACCTCGCTACCGGGCGCCGATGCTCAGGTACCAGAGAATGATCGCCTTGCCGAAAAAGATGTAGAGAAGTGCCCCCAGCGCCAGAAACGGGCCGAACGGGATGGCAAGCTTGCTGTCTTTTTTCTGGAGCATCATGACGGTGAGCCCGATGATCGAGCCCACCAGAGAACTGGCAAAAATGATGAACGGCACTGCCCGCCAGCCGAGAAAGGCCCCCATCATGGCAAGGAGCTTGATATCTCCGCCGCCCATTCCCTCCTTGCCCGTCAGCCGCTCGTAGAGCCAGGCCACCAGCAAGAGGCTCCCGCCCCCCGCCACGATGCCGATGAGAGAGTTGAGCCAGCCGAGCCAGGGAAGGACAAATGACAGGGCAAAGCCGAGGACGATTCCGGGCAGGCTGATGACATCGGGGATGATCTGATGGTCGAGGTCGATGAAGGTGATCGCCACCAGGGCGGAGCAGAATACGAAGAGGGCCGCAAAGGTCAGGGTCGGCCCGAACTTGAGGAACAGGGCAAGGCAGAGCAGGCCGTTGATGAGTTCCACCAGGGGATAGCGGGCCGATATCTTCGCACCGCAGGCGCGGCATGATCCGCGCAGGATGAGCCAGCTCAGAAGCGGGATGTTGTCCCAGGGACGAATCCGCGTCCCGCAGGAGGTACAGCGGGAAGGGGGGAACACCACCGACTCACCCGTTGGCAGCCGATAGATGCAGACGTTCAGGAATGAGCCGACCACTGCCCCGAGGACAAAGGAAAAGATATAGAACACAATTGGTAAGGTCATAGATTAACCGGTAACACAGCCTGCCTGGGCCTTGTCGCCCTGTTCCCGCCCGGCCCCGTCAACACCAGGTTCCAAAACCGAGGTAGGCGCCCGCAGCCCGGCCGAAGACCGGCGCGAACTGCTCCGCCGGCGCGGGGCGGCTGAAGAGATGTCCCTGCATGTGGGTGCACTGCAGCGCCCGCAGCACTTCCAGTTGCTCCACGGTTTCAACACCTTCGGCAACCACTTTCAGATTGAGCCCCTTTGCCATGGTGATCACCGCGCTGGTAATTGCCTCGTCGTCAGGGTTCGTTGTGATGTCGCGAATGAACGAACGGTCGATCTTCAGGGCATGGATCGGAAACTTTTTCAGATAGTGCAGGGATGAATATCCAGTACCGAAATCATCAATGGCGATATGGATTCCCATTCGCTCCAGCACGCGGAAGGTGGCCAAGGTGCTTTCGGTACCGTCCATCATGATGCTCTCCGTCACTTCCAGAACGAGCCACCGGGGGGCGAGCCCCGAGTCGGAGAGGGCCCGCTCCACCACCTCCACCAAGCTTCCCTGCTGGAGCTGGCGGGGAGAGATGTTGACCGCCACCTGCATGGGTGGGTAGCCGGCCTTCTGCCATTCCCGGTTCTGGCGGCACGCGGTCCTCAACACCCATTCGCCCAGGGGAACGATGAGCCCCGTTTCTTCCGCCAGGGGAATGAAGCGCGCCGGCGGCACGAGCCCCAGGGTGGGGTGCTGCCAGCGGACCAGGGCCTCCATGCAGGAGATTTGCCCGTCGTCAACGTTGACCTTGGGTTGATAGTAGAGAACCAGCTCTTCCCGCTCAAGCCCCTTGCGCAGATCGTTTTCAAGGGAAAGCCGCTCGAATGCCTTGCTGTTCATCTCGGGGGTGTAGAGCTGGCAGTTGTTCCGCCCCTGCTCCTTGGCCCGGTACATGGCAAAATCGGCGTTCTTCACCAAAGCGTCGCTCGTGCGGCCGTCATAGGGAAACACGCTGATACCGATGCTCGTGGTGATGAACAACTCGTGTCCATCGATCACGAAGGGGGTCCGCAGGCTGTCTATGATCTTCTGGGCCACTTTCAGGGCATCTTTCACGTCGGAAATGACCGACAGATTGATGATGAATTCGTCGCCGCCCTGCCGGGCCACGGTGTCGCCGTCGCGGCGGCAGACCCCCTTGAGGCGCTTGGCCACCTGCATGAGAAGCTTGTCTCCCACCGCATGCCCGAGGGTATCGTTGATCAGCTTGAACCGGTCCAGGTCGAGAAACAGCACTGCCAGAAGACGCTTGCTCCGCTGGGCAAGGGCAAGGGACTGGCGGAGCCGGTCGTTGAAGAGCCTGCGGTTGGGCAGCCCGGTGAGTGAGTCGTAGTACGCCATCTGCCGGATGGTTTCCTCGGCCTGGCGACGATCCGTGATATCCCGGAACGCCTCGATGATCCCGATGGCTGTGCCATCGCTGCCGAGCAGCGGGGACGTCATGACCTCCACCACGCGCTTGTCCCCGCTCTGGTCCCGATGCTCCTGGGTTGCGATGACCGGACGCTTCGCCGTCCGCACATCGAGCAGGGGGCATCGCATCCCCTCGTCTCTGACGCAGGGGGTATCGCGATGGTGAATGAGCCGATGGCAGGCCTCGTCACTGCCGGCCTCGGCTATCTGGAAAAAGTCGCGAGCCGCCCGGTTCGTCATGATGACACGGCGATCGAGCCCGACCACCACCATGGGCTCGGCCACACCGTCAACCACGGAATTGAGGAAGACGTTGGTCTCGGCCAGCTTCTGCTCGGCCCTGGTCCGCTCATCGTTCTCCTCTTCGAGCATGGCGGCATGGCGCCGCAGGTCGACCATGAGGTGAACGGTGCGCAGTACCATGGCTGCGGTGTGGGCATACTGCTGCAGAAGCTGCTCGTCGATCTGATCAAAGGGATTGCCTACCCGGAACGCGGACAGACAGGCCGTCACTCTCCCTTCCTCAAGGACGGGGACCAGCAGCGCCGCATCCATGTCCATCACCTGCAGGAGTTCGCAGGAGTCAGCGCGGGAGGATATCCGGTCGATCCGCAGGGGAGTACCGCAGGCGGCCACCGATGCACACAGATTCCCGCTCTTCATGGGGACCGCCAGCCCTTTCACCATGGCATTCCAGCCCCCGGACGCGGCCATGTAGGTCAGGGTGCCGGCCTGGATGTCGATGGTGGTAAACACAGCGGTCCCGGCTCCGACGATATCGCAGACACCATCGCAGAGGGCCGTGTAGAGCGCGCCCGACTCACCAATGGTCAGCAGTCGCCTGATCCAGAGGTCAAGCTTGAACAGGCCGTCGTTATATCGCTTGAGATTCGCCATGGGACCCGGAAGATTATCCTGACTTTGTTCTGTCGGTCATGCGCACGGGGCCGCAACCATAAAAGCTTAAATAAATGCAAAATTCCATCCAAAAACAGGAGCGACACAACGAACGGAACAAATAATCCGTGACATCGGCATGTTTGCCACGGCTATGGGGTAACCGGCACCCGCGATCTCCACGAGATTATTGACAACGCATGTCACCATCTTGACCCGCGCCGGCAACTGTCCCACGCGGCGAAAAGGCACCCCATGAAAAACGCCGCCGGTCACCAACGGACCCGGCGGCGTTATAGCGTAACTTCAGGCCAGTTTTCGTATTTTTTCGAGACTGGCCAGGAGCACATCCTTCTTCTGGGTCACCTCGGCCAGCTTTTCCCGCTCCTTGGCCACCACGTCCGCCGGCGCCCGCTCCACAAAGGAGGGGTTCTCAAGCTTCCGGCCGAACATCTCGATTTCCTTGTCGAGCTTGCCGATCTCCTTGAGGAGACGCTTTTCCTCTTCCTCAACGTCAACGAGCCCTTTGAGGGGAACCGCGATCTCCACGTCTCCGGCCACCTGAACCGCTGCGTCGGCGGGCCGTTCGAGCCCCTGCCCCATGGCCAGGTCGGAGAGGCGCGCGAGACTCATGACGTAGACCTCGTTGCGTTTGAGCAGATGCAGGCTCTCAACGGAACCGCAGGAGAGGATGGCGGCTATCTCCCGCGACGGAGCCACATCCATCTCGCCCCGGATGTTCCGGATGCCGCGGATCACCTCCATGACCAGCTCCATCTCTGCGGCGCCTTCGGGGAAGTCGCGCTCGGGCGCGGGACGCGGATAGCCGGCCACCATGATGCTCGGTGCGGGACGCGCGCCCGGCAGTGTTTGCCAGATCTCTTCGGTAATGAAGGGCATGAAGGGATGCAGCAGCCGCAGGAGATTTTCCAGCACGAGCCAGAGGATATACCGCGCCGTTTCCTTGCGTGCGTCGTCGCCCCGGTAGAGATCGTCCTTTGCCAGCTCAATGTACCAGTCGCAGAATTCGCTCCAGGTGAACCGGTAGAGGGTTCCGGCCGCATCGTTGAAGCGGTATGCCTCCAGCGCCTCGGCGGTTTCGGCGGCGGCAGCGTTGAGCCGATGCAGAATCCAGCGATCCGCATTGGACAGGTCGAGTGTCGCCGGGTCCACCGTATCGGGCTCGAACCCCTCCAGGTTCATGAGGGCGAACCGGGAGGCGTTCCAGATCTTGTTCACGAAATTCCGGTAGCCGGCAATCCGCTCCTCGGCCAGCTTGATGTCGCGCCCTTGGGCGGCAAAGGCCGCCAGGGTGAACCGGAAGGCGTCGGTGCCGTACTGGTCGATGACCACCAGGGGGTCGATGACATTTCCCTTGGACTTGCTCATCTTCTGGCCCTGGGCATCGCGCACCAGGGCATGGATGTATACGTCGCTGAAGGGCACCTCGTCCATGAAGTGAAGCCCCATCATCATCATCCGCGCCACCCAGAAGAAGAGGATGTCGAAACCGGTCACCAGGCACGAGGTGGGATAGAACGCCGCAAGCTCCGGCGTCCGGTCCGGCCAGCCCATGGTCGAAAAGGGCCACAGGGCAGAGGAGAACCAGGTGTCGAGCACGTCGGTTTCCTGACGGATCTCGTCGCTGCCGCACGCGGCGCAGACTGTCGGATCGATTTTGGCCACCGTGGTTTCGCCGCAGTGGTCGCAATACCAGGCCGGAATCCGGTGCCCCCACCAGATCTGGCGCGAGATGCACCAGTCCTTGATATTCTCCATCCAGTCGTAATAGGTGTTCTCCCACTGCTGGGGAACGATCCGGGTCCGCCCGTCCTTCACCGCGGCCAGGGCCCGTTCGGCCAGGGGACCGACCTTCACGTACCACTGGAGGGACAGGTACGGCTCCACCACCGTCTTACAGCGATAGCAGCCCCCCACCGCGTGGGCATGATCGTCGATCTTCTCCAGAAGCCCCAGCGCTTCCAGGTCTTCCACCACCCGCTTTCTGGCGGCGAAACGCTCCATCCCCTCGTACTGGTGCCCGGCGGCATTAACCACGGCCGATTCGTCGAAGACGTTGAGCAGGTCCAGATTGTGACGGCGCCCCACCTCGAAATCGTTGAAATCGTGGGCCGGGGTGATCTTTACCACGCCGGTACCAAACTCCCGATCCACGTACTCGTCGGCCACCACCGGTATTTCCCGGTTCACGAGGGGGAGCAGTACCTTTTTGCCGACAAGGTCGGCATAGCGCTCATCCTCGGGGTGAACCGCCACGGCGGTATCGCCGAGCATGGTTTCGGGACGGGTCGTGGCCACCACCACGAAGCGGCCGGGCTCGCCAACCACGGGATAGCGGATGTGCCAGAGATTTCCCGCCTTGTCCTCGTGCTCCACCTCGATGTCGGACAGGGCCGTGTGGCAGCGGGGACACCAGTTGATGAGACGGTTGTCCCGGTAGATCAGCCCTTCCTCGTAGAGACGGACAAAGACCTCGCGCACGGCGCGGGAAAGCCCTTCGTCCATGGTGAAGCGCTCGCGCCCCCAGTCGCAGGATGCGCCGAGCCGCTTCAACTGGCCGATGATCTGGCCGCCGGACTCGGCCTTCCATTTCCAGACCCGCTCGATGAATGCCTCGCGCCCCAACTCGTGGCGGCTCGTCCCCTCGCCCGCCAGTTGGCGTTCCACCACGTTCTGGGTCGCAATGCCCGCATGGTCGGTGCCGGGCATCCAGAGGACCTCGTAGCCGCTCATCCGCTTCCAGCGACAGAGGATGTCCTGGAGCGTATTGTTCAGGGCGTGCCCCATATGAAGGGCGCCGGTGACGTTGGGCGGCGGGATGACGATGCTGTAGGGGGGCTTGCCGCTATCCGGGTCTGCCCGGAAATAGCCTTCCTGCTCCCAGGTTTCATACCATTTCCGTTCAACGGCCGTGGGCTCGTACACCTTTGCCAGTTCTTTTTCTGCCATTCGATTAACCTCTTCCCTTTTCAAAATGAAAATGGGGATGAAGCATCCCCATTTCAGTTTCAGCGGTGTGGACCGGTCCCGTGGGCCGGCCCTGAAGTACGACCTAAAGTCCTTCCTTGATCTTGCGGATCTCTTCCTTGATGATCGTCTCCGCCAGGTCGGGCACCACTTCCCAGGCGATCCGCTCGATTACTTCGCGGGAGATACGGGAAATGGCGGCGGCCAGTTGTTCTTCGGAGAGGGTGATGGTCCCCGCGCCCGGAGCAACCGGCTCAACAGCCGGCACCGCCACCGTGGAGGCAGCCGGAGCGGCTGCGGGGACATATTCTTCCTCAGGGGCGAACTGCTGTTCCACGACAAACTGTGCCGGCACGGCAGCCCCGCCGAATTCAAAGCCTGTCACCGGTTCTCCGGCAAAGGCCTCGGCAGCCGGGGCACCGGCCGTCGGCTCCGGCTCGAAGGTAAAGGACTCGGGTTCGGCCACCGCGCCGAAGCTTATCGTCTCCTCGACTGCGCCGGACGCGGGTTCTTCCGTGAAGGTGAATTCTTCAACAGGCACGCCGAACGTGCCTGAATCGGCAGAGGCGGCAGGCGTTGCGGCAAAGGCAGCGGCATCGAACACCTCTGTCATTGCCTCGTCTCCGGTCACCATCTCGCCGACTTCAACCTCCCCGGCGACTTCTTCCTCAAGTTCGAAGGCTCCCCACAGATCGTCGGCAGGAGCGGCCTCCTCCGCTTCGAACGTCACCGCCTGCGACGCAGGCGCTCCAGCGGGTTCGGCCAGGGGCTCCGATTCGAAGGTCGGAAATGGCTCGGGGAAAGCCGACTCGAATACGGCTGACGGCTCGGGGGGCGAAACGAACGGCTCCGGCTCCACCTCGAAGGCGGCGGGAGGACTCTCCGCGGCAAAGTCCGGTGTAGCGCCTGCGCCCGTTACCGCGCGCGAGCTTCCCAGAGCCAGAAGCTCTTTTACTTTGTCGACAAGTTGCTGGGATTCAAAGGGTTTGGAGATGAAGTCATCCGCGCCGCACTGCCGGGCCCGCTCTTCGTCAAAGGGCTCGAAGGCACCGGTCATGAGCAGGAGGGGCGTGTTCTTCAGGGCGGGGTCATGCCGTACGGCGGCGCACACCTCATAGCCGTTCGAGCCGGGCATGAGGGCGTCGATGAGCATCACATCGGGTCTGCTTTCACGGGCTTTTTCCAGTGCGGCGTCCCCGTTGTCGACAACGGTCAGCTCAAAATCTTCATTGGCGAAGATGATACCCACGACCTTCTGAATGGTGATGCTGTCGTCGGCGAGGAGCAGCCTGTTGCCCATGGATCCTCCTTCAGGGGGAGCGTCGGAAAAGGGGCCCCGGATAGATGGGGAAAAGTGCGGTTAACCCGCGCACAATCGCGGAAACGCTACCATACTGACCTGAGGGTGTCAAGCTATTTACCGGGTCGTAACAGGGCCGTAGGATGCCGTTTCCACCAGTTCCCGGAGGTCCGGGAAGAGCATCCGAAAGGCCAGCGTCGACAGATCGCTCCGCAGTTGACTAAAGGCCTTGGTATGCCGATGGTCGAGGCGGACCGAAAGAAAGATCACGTAAGTGTCCGTGCGCGGGTCGATCCAGATCGATCCCCCCGAGTAGCCGGTGTGGCCGAACGACTCCTCGGAAAACCCTTCTCCCCGGGGCGACGAAAACGGGGATGCCATGTCCCATCCGAGCCCCCGCGCCACCTTGCCCCCGCGGGAAAAGTAGGGGGCCGTCATCTGGCGCACCGTCCGCTGTTCCAGGACGCGCCGACCGTTGAGCTCGCCTTCGCCGAGGAGCATCCGGCAGAAGAGCGCCAGGTCGCTCGCGGTGCCGAAGAGGCCCGCATGTCCGGCAACGCCTCCCATGAGGCGTGCCAGGGGATCCTGCACCGTGCCGAAGTGTGCCCCCCCCGAGCCGTCCAGGGTGGCGGCGCACCGCTCCGCAATTGCGGGGCCGGGCAGGAAAGCGGTGTCCTTCATGCCCAGGGGGCGGAGAAAGGCATCCGCCGCATAGCGGTCAAGAGTACTGCCGGTAACGCGCCGGACCAGCTCGCCCAGCAGGATGAAGTTGATATCGGCATACCTGAACCGGGTGCCCGGCTCACCTTTCAATTTCTGGGCGGCAACACCGTTGATGGCGCTTTGCAGGGGGTCTGCCGAGGACAGGGAGAAGTCGTCGAGGCCGGAGGTATGGGTCAGCAGATGCACCACAAGGACGTCGTCCTTGCCGTGTCCCGCAAATTCGGGGAACCAGCGGACCAGGGGATCGACCAGGGAGAGCCGGCCCTCTTCCGCCAGTCTCATGACTGCCGGGGTCGTTGCGATGACCTTGGTGAGGGAGGCCATGTCGAAGATGGTCGAAGACGTTACCGGCGGGGCATCGGGCAGGGACGACTGCTTGCCGAAGACGTGCTCGTAGACCGCACCGTGGCGGTTCCCCACCAGCACGATCCCGCCCGCCACCAGCCCGTCGTGCATGGCCCTTTCCATCAACCGCCCGATGGCTTCCCCACCCGCTGGCGGCGCGGACGGCGAATCGCCGGCACAAACCGTCAGCGAGCCGAAAAGGATCAGGGCTATGGCGAGTATCTTTCGGAACACCATGAAGAAATACCGTCACTCTGCAACGAACATGAACGGCTTTGAACCGCTGGAGGGCACGGGCCCTAACCACCGACACAAGCAAAATTCAAGCCGTGGCTATGGGACCAGAAAAAAGGGGAGACCGCGTCTCCCCATCAGTGTACCTTGAATTCCACTGTTTTGAGAACCTTCCCGGCCGAATCCACCGCCTCGACGCGCCAGGTGCCAACCGATTCGGCGTCCACGGGCTTCTTGCTCCAGGTGCGCCATTTCGCACCCTTGACCGCAAGCTCCTGCTCGCCGGCCATGGCGCCGTCCTTGTACCAGACATGGCGGATGACCGTTTCCTGGGCGCCGGGGTTGACTATGCGGGTAAAGCAGTAGAGGGCTTTCACCGACCGGTGCGAGATCCGACGAACCGCATCAATGGGGTTGTTGCGGGAAATCTTGGTGGTTACCGCCATTTCGGTGATCTTGAGGTCGGCCGCCCGAACGGGCGAGCCGATGACCATGCCGCACACAACCAGCGTGACGAGCAGGACGACCAGTCTCAGCATCCGCACCACCTCCCCCTCCTGTTCTTGGTGTTGTTCGACACCTCTCTGTTCCTCAGGTACGGTAATCGGCGTTGATCTTGACGTAGTCGTAGGACAGGTCCGAGGTGTAGACCGTTGCCCGTCCGTCGCCCAGATGCAGGTCGACGGTAACGGTAAACTCCTTCTTGCGC
>NZ_JCAMRN010000009.1:0-57338 GCF_059620965.1 Geobacter sp. PheSNFMC | reverse complement strand
CCCGGCGTCATCGTCAATATTTGCCGGTCGGGTCCGGGGCTCGGCGGCATCGACGCATCCCAGGCGGATTACTTCCAGGCGGTCAAGGGGGGAGGGCACGGGGGCTATCACATCATCGTCCTCGCACCCTCGTCGGTTCAGGAGATGTACGATCTGACCATGCTCGCCTTCGACCTTTCCGACATCTACCGGATGCCGGCCATGATCTTCGGTGATTCGGTCATCGGCCAGATGAAGGAACCCCTCACCCCGAACCCGCGCCCCTCGTGCGTGCTGCCGTCCAAAGACTGGATCGTACGGGGCAAGGGTGACGGCGAACAGCGCGTGGTCAAATCCCTGTACCTGGGCGACGGCGAACTTGAGGCCCACAACTGGAAACTCCATGCCCGCTACGCCGAACTGAAGGAAAAGGAGGCGCGCTGGGAGGAATTCATGCTCGACGATGCCGAATTCCTGGTGACCGCCTTCGGCTCCGCAGCCCGCATCGCCAAGACCGCGGTTATGAGCGCCCGGGAGCAGGGGCTTAAAGTGGGGCTTCTGCGCCCCATTACCCTGTTCCCCTTTCCGGAGAAAGCATACCGCACCGTTACGGCGCGCTGTAAAAAGGTGCTCGATATCGAACTGAACGCGGGTCAGATGGTGGAGGATGTCCGTCTCTCCGTGACCGCCGGAACCGACGTTTTTTTCTACGGCAGGCCCCCCGGTGCCGGTTCGCTCCCCACGCCGGAAGAACTGCTGGAACAGATCAGAAAATTTTATTGAGGTACATATGCAACAGGTCTTCAAGAAACCGGTCAGTCTCAAGGATGTCCAGACCCACTTCTGTCCGGGGTGCCATCACGGCACCTTCCATCGCCTCGTGGCCGAGGCCATGGATGAATTCGGCGTGCAGAAGAAGACCATCGGGGTTGCCTCGGTGGGATGCTCCGTTTTTCTCTACGGCTACTTCGATATCGATGTGGTCGAGGCGCCCCATGGCCGGGCTCCCGCCGTGGCCACCGGGGTCAAACGGGCCCGTCCCGACGCCTTTGTCTTCACCTATCAGGGGGACGGGGACCTGGCCGCCATCGGCACCTCCGAAATCATCCATGCGGCCAACCGCGGCGAAGACATCACGGTTATCTTCGTCAACAACACCACGTACGGCATGACCGGCGGTCAGATGGCTCCCACCACTCTGGTCGGGCAAAGGACCTCCACTTCGCCCTATGGCAGGAAGAACGAGAAGGACGGCTCGCCCATCCGGATGGCGGAACTGCTGGCCCAACTGGAGGGGGTGGCCTTTTCGGCCAGGGTCGCCGTGAACAACCCCAAGAATCTCATGGACGCCAAGCGCCAGATCAAGAAAGCCTTCCGTTATCAGGCCGAGGGCAAGGGATTTTCCTTTATCGAGGCACTCTCCTCATGTCCCACCAACTGGGGCATGGACGCCCTGGCTGCCAACGAACGGGTAGGGACCGAAATGTGTGCCTATTTCCCGCTCGGCGTCTTCAAAAACACCGCTCAACTCTAAGCAGGGAGTATTTTCATGCGTCATGACGTATTCATTGCCGGCTTCGGCGGCCAGGGAGTCCTGCTCGCCGGAAACATCCTGGGCCAGGCGGCCATCATCGAAGGGAAAAACGTTTCGTTCTTCCCCTCCTACGGTGTCGAGAAGCGGGGCGGTGCTGCCATGTGCACCGTTGTCATCGCCGACGACGAAGTGGGATCCCCCGTCATCGGCAGCCCCTCTGTTGCGGTCATCCTCAACCAGGCATCCTTTGACAAATTCTTTGCCAAGGTCAAAACCGGCGGGCTCTGCATCGTCAACGGCTCGCTGGTGGACGTGCCCGCAGGTCTGCGTTCCGATATTACGGTCGTCACCATCCCCATGAACGACATTGCCGTGGAACTGGGCGATCCGCGCATGGTCAACATGGTTGCGCTCGGCGCCTATGCCGCCAGGACCGGCGCGGTTTCCCTCCAGTCGCTGGAAGATGCCCTCAAGGAAACGCTCCCCGAGCGCAATCATCGCTTCATCCCCGCCAACGTCAAGGCCATTGCAGCCGGCGCGGGTTTTGGCGGCTAAGGATTCATCCGCAAACGTACTTCGCGGACCCGCATCCGGTCTCCGTGTCGTCTTTGACCGGTTCATGCTCGCAAAATCCTCAACGTAGCCCTGCTACGCCTGTGGTTTTGCTCGGTCGACCCGGCCGGGTCGTCACGAATCCGGGCACGAGTCTTTGAGAAGTTGTTTGCTGAGGCGCACGGGGGGATCTGTCGGGTAAAAGAATGGTAGGGATGCCCGGAAGAAAAAGTTGAAAAAAATGCTTGACGCTCCATGGGGTCTCGTGATAGATAATTGTCCTTCCTCTTGGGGTGTCGCCAAGCGGTAAGGCACCGGATTTTGATTCCGGCATTCCAAGGTTCGAATCCTTGCACCCCAGCCAGTTCAACATCTGGCGGACGGCCAGTGTCGACAGTGGCTGCGGCACAGGTTCAGAAGCAAACGATAGAGTTTGGTCCCATCGTCTAGTGGTTAGGACACCGGCCTTTCACGTCGGTAACAGGGGTTCAAGTCCCCTTGGGATCACCATCCAAAGCGGCAATCCTTCATAGAGAGGGTTGCCGCTTTTTTTATCCACATCCTGCCGGGCAAAAGCGTTGACCATCTTTTCCTCACGTAGTATCACCTGATTCTTCACCGAATTTTTCGTGTTATACTGAGATCATTTTCCGGTCCGCATTGGGTATACATATTGCTGTTACGTAATAATACAGTGATTACTCTTCCGGGGCTACCTCTGTCGGGAAGAGCGTGAAGCGGTATTTTACAGGCTCGAAGGAGGATTGGGAAAATGGTCATACATGGTCGGGTTTTTGGCAACATACGGTTGTTTTTGACGTTGATCTTTACCCTGCTCACGGCCACAAGCGCCATGGCGTATAACATTTCGGGGACCGTCATCAATAGCAGCGGTAAGCCCGGCCGTATTTTCATCACTGCCTTTCCTTCATCAGGAGGAGATCAAGGTCCCGGGGTCAGTATCGAATCTGCCGGGGCTTTCACTATCACCGGGGTTCCATCTGGAACGTATACGCTCCAGGCATTTGTCGCTACCCAGGGGACCAATATCCGCCACGCCAACGATCCAGCCGGTTCTGCCCAGGTTAACGTCAACTCGACGAATGTGACCGGTCAAACGATCATCTTGAATAATCCGCCGCCGGTAGCTCCGGCAGCACCACAGGTGATTGTCTACCGTAGTAACGGCGGCAATTTCGTGATGTGGAATGGGGAAACCGACAATTCCACCGGCAGCGAACTGCCCATTGCCGATAAGTACCGAATCTCCTGGAGCTCGACGAACGGAGGGGCGACTATCGGTTCGAAGGATGTCGCTTCCGGCGACAACGATTTCTTCGCCCATGTCGGCGGATTGGCCAATTATTGGTACAAGGTTGAGGCCCTGGTCGGCGCAGCGTCGGCAGCTTCTTCCTGGACTCCTGTTACCACCACTTCTGGCGTTACGGTTACCGGCACCGTTAATTTGACCGGAATATCGGCCACTGGTCCACTGTTGGTCGCTCTTGTCAACGAGTCGGGCGACATTCCGGTGTTTTGTACTACCTTCGTTTCGAGTCCCTCCGGCTCCCAAAGTTATACCGTCAATAATGTCCCCCCCGGCACATATCAGGTGTATGGGCTGCTCGACATGAATAATAACGGTACGCTCGATTACGGCGACATCCAGCAGACGAATGCCGATCAGGCGGCACCGTCGATTACCGTTGCTTCAAGCAATAAGGTCGCGCCGACAGTAACCCTTTCAGCAGGAAATGCAAGGGCCATCGTCACCACCAATCATGGGATGGTGCAGAGTGGTTACAGTTGGTTGAATCTTGACTTGGGGTTGGAGGGCATGCAGAAACAACCGGTCAACGTCACGGTTTCAGGCCCTGGCATCTCCGCCACGACCATCGGATTGTCCCGTTGGAACGAATTCAACTGGTGGTTCTCGCCGAGCGGTTCGGTCAATGTCGGCGACACCTATGCGTTCACGACGTATTATTCCGATGGTACTTTTGAAACTCTCAACGCCTCAATAACGGCAATTATCGACAGTTATCCGACTCCTGTTTCGCCGGTTGGTCTAGTTCCGTACAGCACCAATGCAACGCCGACTTTTGCCTGGACGGCACCTGCTGCACCGCCGGCCACCTACACCTATCAGGTTTGGCTTAGCGGCCCCGGTGGCCAGTTTTGGAGCCCGTCAAGCGATACTCCGATCTCGTCGGGTACTACGTCTGTCGTCTATAACTACGACAATACCGCCAGCCAGAGTTTGCTGGTTGACGGCACTACCTATTACTGGACGATTTCCGTGGTTGACTCCAATGGCAATTCTGGCGGGTATCAGACCCAGTTCACGCCGACCAGTCAACCGGCCATATCCGCTTTCTACCCGGCATCCTCGAATGTCGGCGGTACCGTTACCATTCGCGGCATCAACTTCGATCCGGTTGCAGCCAACAACTCTGTCACGTTTGGCGGCAATGTTTCGGTGACAGCCTCGTCAGTGTCTCCTGATGGCACGACCTTGACTGCAGTTGTACCGAATGCCGGAAACGGGAATCTTACGGTAACCATTTCCAGTAAGTCTCCGGCCACCAGTTCCCAGCCCTTCTATATCGGGAATACCGTTTCTTTTACCGGCAAGGTGTTGAATTCCGGCAACCTCCCCGTCGCCGGCGCCACCATCGAGATGGAACATTACCCGCTGGAAAAAACCACCTCGGCTGCTGACGGGACTTTTACCCTTTCCGGGCTGCCAGGCAACAGCACACCGTTCAGGCTGATCATCGCCAAGGATGGCTACTTGCCGGTCTATACCGATATTTTGTATACATTTACCGCCAATATCGACTACAGCAACACGCCATACTACCTTTACACCGGCAGTGAGCTGGGGCTTGGTAGCGGCAAGTCCGCCGTTTTGGCCCGAGTTCTCAACAGTCAGGATTATTCGGGTGTCAGTGGCGTTACGGCAACGGCCTCCAGCAGCTTTCATCCTCAGTCACCGTATATGGTTGAGTATTTGAATTCCACGACCTTCACCGGTTCTGCCACTGACGAGAGTGGCATCTTCCGGGTGCGCAACATCGATGCGAACGACTATGTCACCCTGACCGCGACCAGAAGTGGCTGGTTCTTCACCACGCCAAGCTTTCTCGTTCCTGGAGGTGCTGTAGTCGAACTGGGCATTATTGGTTCTCCGCCTCCGTCGCCCGCAATCTCTACTGTTTCTCCGAGCAAGGCGAAGGCCGGGACCCAAGTAACGATTTCCGGTAATAACTTTGGTGCCACTCCGACGGACAATGTCGTGAAGTTCAACGGCGTTACCGCCGGCATCATCAGTGTTACTGCCAGCTCACAGATTCTGGTCACCGTTCCTCAAGGTGCGACCACCGGCCGGGTAACCGTTACCACCGTCGGCGGTACGGCGACCAGCGCGGAAAACTTCACCCTGCAGAACACCCTGTCCGTGAATGTGGCCGGCACCGGCAGCGGTACGGTCAACAGCATTACCGAGGGGCTGGCCTTTGTCTGTTCCAGCGGGACCTGTAGTTCCGATTTCGATTCCAGTTCTTCGCTCGTCCTTGCCGCTACCCCCGGCAACGGGTCACTCTTCACCGGCTGGTCCGGCGCCTGTGCCGGAACCGGCAATTGTTCGGTGACGCTCGGTACCGATAAATCAGCAACAGCGACATTTGACATTGTCCCGAATGTTCAGATGGGAACGGTTTATTTCGGCTCGATTAGTGATGCCTATGTGGCTGCCGTCACCGGCGCCACGATCAAGGCCAAGGCGATGGCCTTTACGGCCCTTGATCTGAACCGGGATATTGCAGTAACCTTGTCGGGGGGGTATGATCCGTCCCTCAATTCTGTGACTGGCTATACAACGATCGGCGGACTGACGGTGTGGCTCGGCAGCGTAACACTCAGTAATGTAGCGGTTCAGTAACCTGTGTGTTACGTGTTACAAAATTATAATTTGCGGTTCACCTCGCGAATTGTGTAAAGTGTGGTATATCAAGTTTTTACAGCTCACCTTCCGCTCACGATTGCTTCGTGTGCAAGGAGAACTAGCATGAATTCTCAGCGCAACAGGTACACAAAGAGGTTTGGGGGAATGATTCTCCTGGCGGTCGGGGTACTGGTTGCCATGCCCATGGATCAAGATGCAGAAGCAGTCGTGAGTAAGGCGTTTGTTACGGTTGGTCTCACTCCGTCGTTTACGGGGGTAGGCTCGATATCATTCTTGCTCGACAATACCAACTCGGCAACCTACGCCGACTCGACACTTCTCAATCAGGCAGCCACGCCGGGTGCAGTTCCCATTCCCATTGAAAAGGATAGCAACACCTTGTTATATGTGTGGGCCGATTTTGACGGTATCAACACTACAGCGCTACCGCTTTTCGGGTTTGAATATTCCATTATTCCAGGAGACCCTCTTCCGGCATTTACTGTAGCGATGGACCAGGGACTAGGGACTGGCATCAAGGATACAAACGACGTAACTTTGAGTGCCTCTGAATCATCATTCGTGCTGACAACCTGTTATCTTTCCGATACCCAGGCACCGGTTGCGGCAACCGTAACCGGTGCCGGAACGGGAACCGTGACCAGCGTTCCCGCCAGCATAGCCTGCGTAGCGGGCACCTGCATGAGCGGTTTCGAAAAGAACAGCCAGGTAACCTTTATCGCGGTTCCGAGCGCAGATTCTTATTTCAAGTCATGGACTGGCGCGTGCACCGGAACCGGTGATTGTGTGATCGCGTCCCTCGATGCAGTAAAATCAGTGGGCGCGGAATTCGCCAAATACCAAGCCATCCGGATAGCGGGAACTACATCTTATTTTGACACTGTGCAAGATGCTTACAACACTGCAACAACCGGAGCCGTACTGGAGGCCATGGCAACCACTTCCGCCTCCCTTGGACCTCTGACCATGAACGCAGCCAAGACCATAACATTGAAGGGAGGTTACAACGGAGATTATACACCCAGTACGACCCTGACGACCACGGTCGGCACGATCACGGTGGCGGCTGGCACATTAATTGCCCAGAATATCGTTGTAAACTAAACCTCATTTTGCTATGTTAGCACACATCCTTACGGGGAAAGGAGCATCACATGAAGAGAAAGGTTACGTTGGCGGTTGCGGCTTCAGTTGTAGCACTTATGCCGGTGATGGCCCAGGCGGCGAATAAGCTGATTGTGAAGGATGCGACAGGCACCACGGATAAGATGGTGGTGACGGATACGGGATATGTAGGGATTGGGACGAATGCTCCGGCAGTTCCCCTGCATCTCAAAGGCACGAATATTAACGATACCAAGATTATCTCTCATTATACTGGCACTACGTCTGGCGGGGGCGGGAACATTCTCATGTTCCACAATAACGATCCCGCAACGAACAACGGTCTACCCCAAGCAAATGACCGTCTTGGCAATCTTATGTTTGGTAGTTACATTGGCTCACTTGGTGTCGCCGGCGCGGGGATTTCTGCATACGCTGACGGTGTATGGACGAATAGCTCGGCGCCGACTTACCTGTCATTTCAGACAGCCCCTGCAGGGACTACGGGAAGAGCAGATCGAATGAGAATTACGAGTGTTGGGAACGTAGGTATTAATACTGTTTCTCCTACCCAAAAACTCGAAGTAAATGGTGGCATCAGAATTAACACAACTGCCACGAAACCTACCTGCAGTTTAACGATTCGCGGTACTATGTGGTTCACTCAAGCAGCCACAGGTGTTGCAGATACTCTGGAAGTATGTGCTAAACAAGCTAATGGTACCTACGCCTGGATGCCGCTTTTCTAATGCCTTGACTGGGAGTCGGTATTGTTTATCATGGGGGGTGGTCGGGATAATGATCACCCCCTATCTTTTTGTTGATCAGTTGGATAGTTTTTTGAATGATTTTGGGAAATTCGCGTAGACGTCGTTGCTGCGTGGGAATGATAAATCATCCTTTTTAAGTACTGAGGTCGGTATGCAGGGTAGTCAGCCAGGTAACAACGGAACAACCAACGAAACCATCAACCTTCTCGATTATCTGGAAGTCCTAGCAAAGCGAAAGAGTCTTATTGTTCGAACGACACTGGCCGTATTCGTGCTCTCTGTTTGCGGGAGTCTCCTCCTGACCAAAATTTACAGCACTACTGCTCTGGTTCTTCCTCCTCAGCAGGACCAAAGCCTGATGGGGTTGATGATTGGGCAAGTGGGTGGCGGAATGGCCAACCTTGCTGGCGACCTGCTCGGTAATGGTACTTCGGCCGATCGCTGTATCGGGATATTGAAAAGCAATGCCGTGAGCGATGATATCATCGACCGGTACAATCTCATGAAGGTCTTCAACGCAAAGTCCCGCGATGATGTGTACAAGACACTGGGCAGAAAAGTGGACATCGTAGCCGGAAAGAAAGACGGCATCATCTCGATAACCGTCGAAGACAAGGACCCACGGCTAGCGGCAGACATTGCCAATGCCTATGTTGATGAGTTGGCAAAGATGATGATTAACCTCAATGTAACCGGTGCGGTCCAGAATAAGGCCTATCTCGCGGAACAGCTCGCTAAGACAAAGGTCAGCCTGAGCAGTGCGGAAGAAAAGATCAAGGGGTTCAAGGCAAAGAACAAGATGGTAGATGTTACTGAACAGGCAAAGGGTGCTATTCAAGGAATTGCCGATCTGACTGCGCAACTGGCAGCCGAGCAGGTGAAGCTTGCGGTGCTACAACGCTCGCTGACAGATTCCAGTCAAGAGGTCAAAAACCAGAAGGTAGTTATCGATCGACTCAGAGAGCAGATTGCCCATTTCGAGGGCAACGGGAAGGGCGGGGCAATCCCCTCAGTAGGAAGCGTACCGGCGCTTGGTGAAGAGTATCTCCGTTTGATGCGGGATTTCAAGATCCAGGAGTCTTTGGTGGAGCTGCTAACCAAACAGTATGAAATGGCCAAATTGACTGAGGAAATGAACGTTGCAGGTATCCAGGTGATTCAACGTGCTCGAGTGCCGGATAAGAAGGCTAAGCCCAAGAGATCGGCTATAGTGTTGATGGGGACGTTACTGGGATTGATGGGGTCGACTGTGGCAGCCTTCTTGATTGAGTATCGAGAGCGGATGACGATTGAGGAGCGACAACGCTGGCAGTACATATTTTCTCTGGTTAAAGGCGAATAGCCGCTCACGCGGGAAGCACGAGTGATAGTTGACATTTTTGAAAACTGGGCGCTTTATTTCTCCGGCGATGCCTGGAAAGCAGTACTTGAGTTTCTTGCCAATCTGGATGAAAACAGCGCCGATGGCGAGTATCCACTGATAGGCAACGACGTCTTCGCGCGTGTTATGAGTTATCAAACCAAAAGCTCCAATGAGGTCGCGTTCGAGGCTCATAAAGAATATATCGACATTCAGACGGTTCTTGCTGGCGCTGAGGGAATGGCATGGCAACCAGCGAGTAGCATGACGGTATCCCAGCCCTATGATGCCGCCAAAGACGTGGAGTTCTACTTGATGCCGCCGACTTTTTCTCTCCGCGTTGATCTTACCAAAGAGAAGTTCGTCGCTTTTTTCCCCTCTGATGCCCATGCGGGGCAGTTACACGTAGAAGGGATGCCAGCCTGGATAAAAAAAGTAGTAGTAAAAGTGCGGACCTCGTATTACTTGAAAACAAGTATCTCACAATGATGGTGGCCCGAGCCAAAACATACTTGGCAAGCTGTTGGAATTCCCCGACCCTCATGACATGGGGAAGTTTTTTGTCCAAGTCTTTAAGCTTGATTATTGTTCTTCCTCTTCTATTGACCAGACTGAGTGCCGCTGAGATTTCCCTCTGGTATCTCTTTATGACCATGATTGGGCTTCAGGCAATTGTGGATGCAGGCTTCAGTCCCACTTTTATTCGTGTAATTGCCTATGTGAGGGGTGGGGCAGGTATCAGGGAATTGAAAGAATGTCATCATGCTGGCACCGGCACGTTTGATCTCCAGACCCTGAATCAGGTCTACTCGACAATGAGTCGGGTTTATCGCTACCTAGGAGTGATTTGGACCTTTCTACTGCTTGTTGCCGGCACAATCGCCCTGCAACGACCTGTTACTGCGGTCTCAGGCAAGGGCGCAGCCTGGCTTGCCTGGGGGATTATTGTCATCGCCTCAGGCATTTCTTTTCAAGGGGCATTATACAGTTCCTACTTGCAGGGGATGAATCAGGTCGCCCTTGTGCGGAGATGGGAAACCGTAACGTCCCTTGCGGCGATTATGTCCAGTTTTCTCGTATTGCTTGCCGGCGGTGGCCTGCTTGGCTTGGTAATCGCCAATCAGGCGTGGTTGGTTATTAATGTTGCCCGGGATCGATGCCTTGCAAGATGGGCGGAGCATGGGATTCTACGCACATTTGTCCGCCAGCCGTTTAACAGGGACATCTTCGATGCCGTATGGCCGAGTGCGTGGCGTAGCGGGTTGGGTATTCTGATGAGTTATGGGCTGATCCAGGCTAGCGGCATAATTTATGCTCAAATCGGTAATGCCGCCAGTGTCGCTACTTATTTATTGGGACTGCGCCTCATTCAGATGGTCAGTCAGTTTTCACAAGCGCCCTTTTACAGTAAAATCCCGCTTCTTTCCCGGCTTTACGCCGAGGATCGACGCGCTGATCTGTTGCGGGTGGCAAAGAGAGGAATGACTTTTGCTCACTGGACATATGTAACAGGGTTTGTCGGGCTGGGGCTTGCCGGTGCGCCAATCCTTAGCCATATTGGGAGTCACGCGCCTTTTCCCGAAGGATTACTCTGGTCGCTCATGGGGTTGGCTTTCTTCCTCGAGCGTTATGGAGCCATGCATGTCCAACTCTATAGCACAACAAATCATATTATCTGGCATGTAGCGAACGGTGGGATGGGGATTATCTATCTCTTGACCAGTTGCTTACTGCTACAATCTATTGGGGTCTATGCCTTTGTGGTCGGGATGATAGCCGGATATCTCGGGTTCTATTGTTGGTTTGCAGCATACCACTCATACAAAGCCTTTAACCTCAAATTTGTGGAGTTTGAACTACAGACCTCATTTGCGCCTTTTCTGTCGGGCGTACTTGGTTCGTTTCTGATATTCCTTAACTGCAGGTGATCAATGGTATCGAGATTTCTGAACTGTAAAAGCTTCAAGGCTGATCTGAATAAAGTCCAACAACAGTATAGAGCAAGTTTTTTAAAAGCTATAGATGGCGGCGAGATTGTCACCAGCGTGAGGGCTGAATGTCTTTGCGGTAGTGCAGAGCCTGAAAAGATTGCTTCATATGATAGATTCGGACTCCCATTTTCAGCATACATATGCCGCGTGTGCGGATTGATCTTTACAAACCCATATATATCGGAAAGATCGCTTGGCCAATATTACAACACGTTTTACCATCCGTTGACTTTTGGTACGTTGCAGGAGGATATCAACCTCTTCTCAAAAGGCCAGGGTGCTAAAATTTATCAGATGGTAAAACCTTACCTCGCTAAAATGGATTTAAAAATATTTGAAATCGGTGCGGGCAATGGTTCTAATCTGAGAGAGTTTACTGAATCGGCTTGTGCAGATGGGATCAAGGTCGAATCTTATGGCCTGGAATTTAATCAAAAATTTGTAGAGTACGGTTGCAAAACTGGCATCAAACTGACAGACGAAAGTTTGTCTTCATATGTACGCAATTGTAATGAAACCTTTGATATAATAATTTTGTCTCACGTTTTGGAGCATTTTACAGATATATCTTATCAGCTAAAGCTCTTGAGTAAAATTTGCACAGTAGATAGTATAATTTATGTCGGTGTGCCCGGACTATTAGATCTCAAAAACAAATACGTGTATTGTTGTGATTTTATAAAATATCTTACCCATGCACATAATTACAATTTTTCTCTATCATCATTAAAATATATTATGAATTTATATGGTTATAGATTTATTTGTGGCAATGAAAAGATTGAATCATTGTTTAAGGTAGATCCGCTTTATGGTGATAGTCTAACTCAATGTTGTGAAGCCAATTACCAGGAAATAGTCAATTATTTAAAACAGCTCGAGGATTACAGATTTGTTTACAATTTGATTGCACATACTAACTGGTATTGCAAACGTTTAGTAAGCAAGTTGTCCCGATTGAAAAGGTAAAAGCATGAAAATTACGGCTCTCCTACCCATGAAAGGTCATTCTGAGCGGGTTCCCAACAAAAACATGCGTCTGTTCTGTGGGCGCCCACTGTACCATTGCGTTGCAGGAGTGCTTCAAAAATCAACCTTGGTATCCTCCTTCGTTATCAATACCGATAGTCGTGAGATTGCCGAGGATGCGCGGAGGCACTTTTCGAAAGTGCGCGTGAACGAGCGTCCTGAGCATCTGTGTGGCGACTTTGTACCGATGAACGATATTATCGGCTGCGATCTTTCGGCTTCGACGGGAGAACATTTTCTCCAGACCCATAGCACGAACCCCCTGCTCACAATCAATACGCTTGAGAAGGCCATCAGGGACTATTTTGCCGGAATTGGCGTCTACGACTCACTTTTTTCCGTTACCCGTTTGCAGAGCAGGCTTTACTGGGAATCGGGAGCGCCTGTTAATCATAATCCGCAGGAATTGTTGCGTACCCAGGATTTGCCGCCACTTTTCGAGGAAAACTCCAATTTTTATCTATTCTCCAAAGCCTCCTTTGCTGCCGCCGGAAACAAGAGAATCGGGCTCAGCCCGAAGATGTTTGAAGTCAACAAGCTGGAAGCCGTAGACATAGATGAAGAGGAAGATTTCCAGTTGGCTGAATTGCTATTCAAATCGCGGGTGAGAAAGTAGGGGGGATGATGTCTATCAAGCTAAAACTGAAATCGGGACAACCGGTTGTTGGCTCATGGCTTAATTCGGCAAGCCCGATTATTGCCGAAACAATGGCTTTGACGGGTTTCGATTTCCTGACCGTGGATGTCGAGCACTCTGCCGTTGATCTAGTGCAAACCCAGATACTGTTTCAGGCCATCAGGTCGGGCAATCCGCACTGCGCACCACTGGTCCGGTTGGCAGGTAATACTTATGCCGAGACGAAACGCTTTCTGGATGCGGGAGCGTCGGGGGTCATAGCTCCTTTCATAAACAATGCTGACCAGGCTCGCGAATTGCTCAGAGCGGTCAAATATCCGCCGCAAGGGATGCGAGGGGTTGGCTTTTGCCGGGCTAACGGCTACGGCATGCATCTTCAGCAATCGGTGGCAGTGGCAAATGACGAAACCTTTGTCTGCGTGCAAATTGAGCATATGGATGCGGTGCGCAACATCAACGAGATACTCGCTGTGCCCGGAATAGACGCAGTAATGATAGGCCCCTACGATCTATCTGCTTCAATAGGGATAACGGCGCAGTTCGATCACCCCGAGATGGTTGCTGCAGTTAATACCATAGGTGCAGCCTGCCAACGACACGGGGTTGCTGCCGGTATCCATGTCGTGCAACCTGATGTGGCTGAAGTCGTTCGGCGATACCGCGAAGGATACCGTTTCATTGCATACAGTTTGGATATCACAATGCTTATGAATGCCTGCATGAACGGTTTGTCGGAAATACACAGGCAGATTCCAGTTAAGTGAGAGAGCTATGAACAACGTACTAATCACTACGTCGTCTTTTGCGGCTGATGTTCCCGACCTCCTTGCTTCGATGGAGTCTGCTGGGTTGAAGCCGATATTGAACCCTTACCGGCGAAAACTTTCCGAAGACGAGGTTGCTGCTTTAATTAAAGAGTTCCGGCCGATAGGGATGATTGCCGGCGTAGAGCCGCTAACGCGAGCGGTTATGACAACGGCCCCTTTTCTCAAGGCCATTTCCCGATGTGGAATTGGTATGGATTCGATTGATCTCGCCGCAGCGACGGAGTTGGGCATAACAGTTACCAACACACCGGATGCTCCGACCATTCCCGTTGCCGAGTTGACGATCGGGTTGATACTCACCCTGCTCAGGTCTCTTCATCTTTCCGATACATCCATCCGCCGGGGCGAATGGGAACGCCCCATGGGCACGCTGTTGTACGGCAAAACGGTCGGGATCATCGGCTGTGGCCGAATCGGCTCGTGCGTGGCGCGTATTGCCTCGGCGTTTGGTTGCCGCTTGATTGGCTACGATCCTTATTGTACCGGCCATCCGAGCATTGAATTGACTACACTCGAATATCTACTGCACGTAGCAGATGTGGTTTCCCTGCATCTCCCGTACTCAAGGGAAAGTCATCATTTTGTTGATGGTGAAAAACTGGCGTTAATGAAGCCGGAGGCTGTACTTATCAATGCTTCGCGGGGTGGTCTCGTTGACGAAGTTGCCCTAGCCGGTGCGCTTGCGGCTGGAAAGCTTTCCGGTGCTGCCTTGGATTGTTTCGAGATCGAGCCTTATTCCGGTCCGCTCACAGGGCTGAAAAACACTCTCCTCACGGGTCATATTGGGTCCTATGCCCGGGAGGGGCGCATGATCATGGAGCGCCAGGCAGTTGATAATCTTCTGAAGGCGTTGCAGGAACTAGTGTCGTAATGTTGCTTGAGGCTGAGAACCCATTCTGCCGTATTGGGAACCCATGCCGGAGTGAGTTGGTACACAGCTAAGGCCAACATTGAGTGGTACACAGTAATTGATGTCAGGAGAAGTAGAAATGAAGATTTTGGTAACAGGTGGCTCCGGTTTTCTCGGTAGTCATGTAGCCGATGCCTTGACCGAAGTAGGACACGAAGTTTCCTTATTTGACGTTCACCCCTCTCCTTATTTGAGGGAAGGACAGTCAATGATCAACGGGGATATTCTCGATGAAGCCGCAGTTGAACGGGCTGTTGAAGGCTTTGATGTAATTTATCATTTTGCCGGCATTGCCGATATAGATGAATGTACGAGCCGGCCGGTCGATACCGTCAAGTTTAATATCCTCGGTACGGTTAACTTGCTGGAAGCAGCCCGCCGGGCCGGCATACAGAGATTTGTCTTCGGCAGTTCTGCGTACGTCTATAGCGATTCTGGCTACTTTTATCGCTCCAGCAAGCAAGCCTGCGAATCCTTTATCGAAAATTATCATGAACTATTTGGCCTTAAGTATACCTGCTTACGGTATGGCTCCCTGTACGGTACCCGTGCCGACGAGCGCAATAGTATCTATCGGTTGATTCTTCACGCCCTGCGTGACAACATGATTACCTATCACGGGACCGGAGAGGAACTGCGAGAGTTTATCCATGTCCGGGATGCCGCGGAAATTAGTGTAAAGATTCTGGCCCCGGAGTTTGAAAATCAGCATATCACCTTAACTGGCAATGAGAAAATGCGCTATCGTGACCTGCTTGACATGGTTAAGGAAATGATAGGCGCACACGTCAGTATTGAAATTCTTCCTTCACAACGGAAAGCTCATTACAAAATCACCCCCTACAACTTTAGCCCCAAGCTTGGGCGTAAGCTCGTGAATAACCCCCATATCGATATGGGACAAGGCCTGCTGCAATGCATGGCAGAACTTTACGAGTTGGTTCACCAGGAGAAAATGGAAGAGGGCGGCTTGCTGGTGGACAGGAACGGCGTAACATCGTGAATCGGATCTATCTTTCGCATTTCTTGGGGGACGATACCCCTTTTTACGGTGGAGATGAAACGTTTCAGGTTGAATCCGTCCGTTCCATTGCCGCCGGTGACGTGTGCAACACTTCCAGATGGTCGTTTCTCAACCATGCGGGAACTCACGTTGATCTCCCACTCCATTTTTTCTCTGAGGGCAAAAGCCTGCAAGAGTATCCGCCGGATTACTGGATTTTTTCAAAGATCGCATTACTGGATCTTTCCGACCGTTTGCCAGTTAGGGTTGTCGGCCCGGAAGTGCTGGAACAAGTCCAGTTTCCATCCGACATCGAGTTGTTGCTCATCAAGACGGGGACCGGCGAGCTCAGAGGGACTCCGACCTATTGGCAAGCCGGGCCGGTATTTCGCCCCGAGATGGCAGACTATCTGCGTACAAGATTTTGTTCTCTGCGCGCAATCGGATTTGATGCAATTTCCGTTTCCTCTTGGACTGATCGCGTTACTGGGCGTAGCGCCCATCGCGCCTTCCTTGGGGGGCCGGCGCCCATCCTCTTGATTGAGGATGTAAATCTCACCCCCCTCAACGTATCTCAACGAATTCTCAAGGTGACGGTGGCGCCCCTCCTCGTACGAGAGACTGATGCCGCGCCATGCACCATTATTGCCGAGGTGACAGGATTATGAAATTACAGGCTGTTTTCTGGGATTTTGATGGGGTAATACTTGATTCGGTCCACGTAAAAACGAAAGCTTTTGTGCGTATGTTCAGTAAGTATGGCCCGAAGGTTGAGCAGGCGGTCTTGGAATACCATCTTGCCAATGGTGGGATCTCTCGTTTTGAAAAGTTTCGGCATTATTACAATAATTTGTTGAATAGGCCAATTTCCGATGCCGAGTTGAAATTGCTCGGCGATGAATTTTCGAGCTTGGTTATGGAAGAGGTATTGAACGCACCATTCATCCCCGGCGTGCTGACGACACTTGATGATCTTTGGGCCAGAGGAATCCCGTCTTTCGTCGTTTCTGGGACGCCGGAAGAGGAGGTGCGGCATATCGTAAAAGAGCGGCAACTTTCCCGCTATTTTCTTGAGGTGTGCGGATCGCCGCGGAAAAAGGTCGAAATTATCACCGACATCCTGGTGCGTAAAGGGTACGATGCATCCAAATGCGTATTCCTGGGTGATGCGTTGACCGATTACGAGGCAGCTAGAGAATCAGGCGTGTATTTTATAGGAATAATCAATGGGGAAACTTGTAGTTTCCCGGCGGGGACACATACTCTGAAGAGCATTGAGTTAAAGGAGTGGACGTGTTGAATGACAATGAAGAAAATCACTTGCGTGCGTTGCGGCCGACTATAAATCCTTATGGCCATGCATTGAAGGTGGTTTGTGATCGGATAAAATGGGACTTGCATGTCCAGTCTTGGATATCTCGCAAGCGTCTTGGCTTCTGGAAAGATAGATATTCGGGAGGAAAAGCGGTAATCATCTGCAATGGCCCCAGCTTGTTGAAAAGTGATCTCTCGCTTCTGAAGGGTGTTTTCACCTTTGGTCTGAACAAAATTAATTTACTCTTCGACAAGTCTGATTTTCGTCCTTCCTGTATCGTAGCAATGAACCCATTTGTTATAGACCAAAATTGTCAATTTTTTAATGAAACTAACATCCCGCTATTCCTCGACCGTTATGCGACAAAGACGGTGAGATCACGTAATAACATTATATATCTTCATAGTGCCGAACAGCAGAAATTTGCCCGCGATTGCTCAATAAGTGTCTTTCAGGGATACACGGTAACATTTGTCGCTATGCAACTGGCATTTCACATGGGATTCAAGGATGTTGCCCTTATTGGGTGCGACCATAATTTCGCTGTGAAAGGGCAATCAAACAAGGTCGTGGTTTCGGGCGTCAAAGATGAAAGTCACTTCGATCCTAACTATTTTGCGGGCGGCGCAAGGTGGCAGCTCCCAGATCTAATGCAGAGCGAAGTTGCCTATGCGTTGGCGCGGGATATGTACGAAAGCTATGGTAGAAAAATAGTGAATGCCACTGAGGGCGGAAATCTTGAGATATTTGAAAGATATGGTTTGACTCAATTTTTATCATGAGGATATATGGAGCTTAATTTTAAAAATACGAGTAAGACATTAATTAATGTATTGTTGCTCGTTTTGATTTTCGGACAAAGATTTGTTGTGACTTTTGGCAGTTTTCAGTTCCCAATAATATTATTTGTCGTGTTTGTTGCCTTGTTTGCTTTCCTTTTATTCAATAAAATCACAATAAATAGACACGCTCTATTTATGTATTTGGCATACAATACAGTTATTTTATTTAGCCTTGCCACAGGCAAATGGATGAAAAGTGGCTCAATATATTCTTTGCTTTATTTTAGTCTGTTGTATCTTCCATTTATATTCTGGGTAAATCATCAATGTACCAGAGAATATGTTTTTGGTACATTTCAAAAATATATGTTTGCAGCTTCAATTATTGGTATCACACAATTTATAGCATCTTCATATTTAGCTATCAATTTAAATGATTACTTTGAATATATCCCTAGTGACTATATCCAAGCAGGGTTTAAGACTTATTACGAAGCTAAGCAGGGTTCTGGATGGATTAAATCTAATGGGGTGTTTTTTTTAGAACCATCATTTTTTTCACAATTTGCAGCATTGTCATTAATTATTGAGTATTTGTTTTTTAAAAGATTGAAAAATTATTTAATTTACTCAGTTGCGTTGATAGTTTCCTTCTCTGGTACTGGTATTTTGCTACTATTGGTATTCGCTATTATTAACTTCCATAAGTTATTGAGATTGAAAAATATATTGTTATTTACTTCTGTTCTAGGGTTACTGTATTATTTTTTACCCTCATACGTCAATATATTGCTGAGCAGATTGGATGAGTTTAACTCTGAGAGTGCAAGCGGCTTTATAAGGTTTGTTGCCCCTTTTGTTGTATTAAAAGAATTTTTATCAGGGTCTTCGGTATTGTATGGGCTAGGGCCTGGAACTGTTGATAGGTTAAATTTGCCATTTGAAGTAGCTTTTTCTGTAATACCGAAGATATATATTGAGTATGGCGTTATTGCAGGAACAATTTTTATGTTTTTTATTTTGACATCGGTTCTTGTTAGACAGGATTTTAAAAAAATATCTATTGTTGTAATGTTTATGTATTTGTTCTTAGCAGGCAATTTGCTATCTCCGCAGATTGTTCTTTTGTTCTACATCTTGGTATAATTAACGCCATGTTAGTCTGTCTAAAGCTAAGGAGGCCAATGTGGGCAAACATAATCAGACTACTTGTGTATTTACTGTAAGTGGACAGATTGGTAATGCTGATAATATGGTAACTAGAATATTGATATTTACTGCTTTGATATGCTTACTGCTATTATCATGTGTCTATGCTGCGCCAAGTAAACTTGAGCCACCAAATAATCTATTATATCATGGGGTGGGTTTAAATGTTGAAGATCCGAAGTTTTATGACTATTACGATAATTATGTCGCACTTGTTGGTCATAAGCCTAAGGTTATTACTTTTTTCGCTCCTGTATGGAGTAATGGTCAATATCGAGATTGGACATTTTATATAAAAATGATGGAAAAGGTTGATAAGATTGGTGCAATTCCATTTATTAAGGCATCGACTGCTGATTGGAATACAAAGACGGGGTTATGGTGGAGTGCTGAAGATATTATTGCTGGTAAGTATGATAGTTATTTTTCCCAAGCTGCAGATGCCGCGAAAGCTTTTAAAAAACCATTATTTATGAGCTGGAATCATGAAATGAACGGAGACTGGTGGCCATGGTCGCAAGCATTTGCTGCAAAGCATCCCGAGAAGTCTGATTGGACGGCAGGTAGGTATATAAAAGTATGGCAAAGAATAATAAGAATCTTTAGAGATAGGGGGGTTACTAACGTTGCATTCGCTTGGGCTCCAGATGTAAATGGCAGAAAAATTGATAATTATCCTTCTAAGGAAGGATGGAAAGCTTATTGGCCAGGAGATGATTTTGTAGACTGGGTAGCCCCTAGCCTTTATAATGCAATAAGTCCGATTGAATTACAATACTTGGCCAATAGCTATGATAAACCAATTTTTATATCTGAATGGGCGACTGGTGATAATTATAGTAAATGGTATCCTGGTCCATATCCGGGCGATGCTGCTTGGGTGAGAATGTTTATGGATGTGGTGTTGAATAACATACCGGCAGTAAAAGGCATTAGCTATTTTAATTATATGCCTAGCTATTATATTGATAGGAATAGAGCACAATTGGAGGTTTATAAAAAGGCTTTGTCTAATAAACGATTTATTGATGCTCAATGAAGAGAGATGGAGCCCGGAATTCTGACGGTGTGATAGGTGGACAGTCGCAGACTGACGAAGGAGGGAGGCAATTCAAGTTGCTTCAGGCGCTTGGCATCAGATACATTTCTGCCGCCGTACTTCTTGCGCCAAGTGTAAAAAGTAGCATCGCTGATGCCGTGCATCCTGCGGCGATCAATGATCTTCATGCCGGCTTCTGCCTGTTTCAGGATGCCAATGATCTGCTCTTCGATAAATCGTTTCACTTTCATGTCTAGTCTCCTCTGGGAGTTCTAGACCTAAATCTCTAGGGTTGCAATGGCTGAGTTTTCGGGGGGGCAAAACGGCAAGGGGCGCCGGAGGGACAACGTCATGATCGAATGGCTCTGGCGCTCTCTGAAGTACGAGTGCATTTACCTGCACGCCTATGAGCCCGGCAGCGAGATACTAGAAGGTCTCAATCGCTGGATCGACTACAACATGAATTGTCCTCACTCCAGTCTGGACGACAGAACACCGGGTGAGGCATATTGGCAAAGACCGCGCCGCCCGCTCCTTCAAAATGGCGGCATGACCATGGAGGCTTTCTACCTCCTCCCCGCCAAACTGTCCTGTCCGGAGGGGTCGCCCTCTCAGTGCCCACTGAGGTCCTGAGGTCAGATAATCTAACCACAAATTCTGCGAAAGAACCCCTTTTAGTAAGAGGCTTAGCATGACCCCAGAAATGTTTTGGGAGCTATTTTTAGATGAACTTTGCAATAAAGAATCAACTCCCATGCACAGTTACTATAAGTTTGCCAAAAAAGACATTTCTTTTGAATTTAGAAAATTGTATTTCCTGAAAAGGCTTAATTATGTCTACAAAAATATTGTAGGCAGTGACAATATTGTTTGGGATTGTGGTTGTGGCTATGGGACTACTGGATTGTTTTTAGCCATGAACGGAATCAGAACAATTGGTTATACCATTGAACCAGTTTTTTATAATTTAATTTTTGATCGCTTTAATTACTGGAGGCAGTTCGGTCCTGTAGAATTGTTTACGGTAGAATATCGTAATATATTTTATGATCCGCCAGCTCCATCATTTGCTGATATTATTATAGTCCAGGATACCTTACACCATCTAGAGCCACTTTCAGATGCGCTTTCTATATTGAAAAATGCTTTAAAAGCGAATGGTAGAATTATTGTAATTGAGGAGAATGGGGCAAATCCCATACAGCAGTCTTTACTATATTGGCGTCGGGGACATAATAAAGTTAGAATTTATTATGATGATGTTTTAGGTCGAGAAGTAGTTATTGGGGATGAAAATATACGGAATATTAAACAATGGTCATCATATTTTAATTCCGCTGGTTTAGATTTAGAGTTAAATTCCCTTGAATATATAAGATTTTTCCCTCCATTCGTATATTCTCTTGTTAAATCTGAAACAGTAAATACCATTGAAAATTTTTTGGTTCGGAAATTGTCCTTGGTAAATGTACTGTTCTTCGGGATGAATTTTATAGCTAGGCATAAGATAGATTCTACTCGTAACTGAAGTGTTGCCGGCAATTGAGACAGGTGTATAAACAACGGACTGCACATGAAAGGGGACGGTTCGATGCACGGAAAACGGAAGCACCGCTCGGCCGAGTTCAAGGCATATGTTAGCTTGGCAGCTCTGTCCGGGGGAAAGACCCTAGCAGAACTGACCAGTGAGTACAAGGTTCACCTTCCTCAGTTTCCCCCTGGAAGCAACCGCAAGTATCAACCGGTCTGAGACAAATTTCAGACTTATTAAGGGGCGAGTACCTTAAACCTGGAAGTTTATCAACCTCAAGTTTTGAGGTTTAACATGGTCAGGATATAATATGAATTCCTTTAAGACAATACTTGGAGGTGGCAGGCGTTTAAATGGTTTCCATAAACAATCGTTACCAGACAAGCCGCTTGTTACGATAATTACCGCTTCTTTTAACAGTGTTAAGCACCTAGAACAGTGCATACAAAGCGTTGTTGCACAAACTTACGATAACATCGAGTATTTGATAGTTGATGGTGGTTCAACTGACGGTTCCGTTGATATTATCAGGAAGTATGAATCACATATTGATTATTGGATTTCGGAACCGGATGAAGGTATAGGAGATGCCTGGAATAAAGGTTTGCTTCTTGCCAGAGGCGAAATCATCGGTTTCCTCAATACTGATGATTATTATGATTCTTCATCTGTTTCAATTGCTATCAGTGGGATCGATATCACCCGACCGATGTTAACATATGGGAATACAAAATTTATCGATGAATTTGATTTTGAGGTCGGTAGAAACAGCAAAATTTTCAGACCCAACAAGATATGTATTGGCTTTGGCTTCATGCACACGTCCTGCTTTGCAAGTAAAAAGGCTTATGACGCTGTGGGAAAGTTCAATCCGGGTATACCGATAGCGGTGGATACCGACTGGTTGGTTCGGGCCCATAAGGTGGGGGTCGAATTCAAACGCTTGGATAACACAATCAATATGCGGATAGGTGGGATCAGCGATCGTCAGAAAATGCAGGCCTTCCGACAATATATGGGCATTCTGTTGAAGCATGGATTCCCTCGTAGTAAGGTCTATGCTGGTTTCATCGAGCACTGGTTGAAAGTGACTATCAGGCGAATATTAAATATTCCATCTGTGCAACAAGTAAAGACACAACTTGTGTTTATACTCCTGAAATATTTGAATCTGTCATATAGTTTCATTCCGCTCTTTGTGATTAAAAAATTCTATTTACGCATATTTGGTATAAAAGTAGGCAAGAAAAGCTATATACATTCACCCGTGCGTTTTTTCCATTTCGGCAGACTGGAGCTAGGCAATAATACTGTTGTGAACTCCGGTTGTTATCTCGATAACAGACGTGGCATATTCATTGGGAAGAATGTGTCGATTGCCCACGACGTAAAAATCTATACTCTTGGACATGAGATAGACGACCCGTTTTTTCGTTTGAAAGGTGCCAGCGTCAAAATTCACGATAACGTTGTAATTTTTGCAAATTCTTTAATTATGCCTGGTGTCGAGATCGGTGAAGGGGCAGTAATCTACCCCGGTTCCGTGGTGGTAAAGCATGTCAAACCGTACAGCGTAGTGGGAGGTAATCCGGCCCGGGAGGTACGTCAAAGAGCCAACGATGTCAGATATGAACTTGACTATGGGTACTGGTTTGCAAATTAAATGGATCACGAATAAGGACCGTCGATGTTAACAGTTTTGTTCGTTTCCCATGTCAAGGATGAAAGTTTATCCAATGGCGGCTCCGTATTCTCTTCATCAGTTGTTAAGCTTATTAATTCTGCGATCCCGGATATTGAGATCTCGGAGTTGTATTGCCTGCCATCAAATCCCAAAGTTACCAAGACATTTAGGAAAATCTCTTCATTGTTACAGTCTGCCTGTTCGGAGTTTCCAGCAAAAGTACGATATTTTTATTCACGAGAATTTTCCGAAAGAATCCAGCATGAATTGACAGTAAACGAATACGATCTTGTTGTTCTCGACCACGCTGAGATGCTTTGGGTAGTTGACTTGCTCCCTCGTAATGTACCGGTAATCCATATTTCCCATAACATTGAGCATTGTTTGTACATGCAATACGTTGAAAAGTATAACGGTTGGCCTGTTATGGGCTCTATGTTGAAGAGAGATGCTGTTAAATACAGACAATTCGAACGCGATAAGGTGCGGGAAGTGGGTAATTTGATCACCATTTCCTGCGAAGACCGAGAATTCTGGAACGCGCTCGGTGCCGGAATGAACGTACTCGCCTTGAATCCATCCTTTGATTATTCACCTGTGGTGCGGCAGAGGAGTGCGTTTCAGGGGGGGAAGGTGTTATTGGGGTTTCTCGGGAATATGGAGTGGTGGCCAAATCGTGATGCTGTTTCATGGTTGTCCCGATATATTCTGCCATATCTTTCGATCGACTATGAACTGCATCTATTCGGTTTGATGTCGGAGCACCTTGGTAATGGAAGAAACGTTATTGGTCATGGCTTTGTTGATGATATCGGAATGATCTGGAATGCTGTTGACGTAATGGTTAATCCGATCGTCACTGGTGCAGGCGTCAATGTCAAAGTCGCTGAGGGCATCTATAATAAAATGCCTATGATATGTACGCCACTTGCTATTCAAGGGCTGAGTCTTGCCCCGGATCCATCAGTGGTTGTTATGGATACGCCAGAGCAATGGATCGATTTTATAAACACGCAAGGATCACTTGATAAACTCGTTTTCTGCGGTGAATTTCCCAATGCGGATAGTTTCTCGTTTTTACGTCAGACACAGAAGTTACAACAGTTTTTAGCGGAGGTGATGTGTTAAGTTGCCGGTTGCCAAAGGTTAAGTATAAAGGAGCCGTGATAGGTGGTTAGAGTCTTATATATTGCCACAAGAAAACCAGTGCCCGTTACTGGCGGGCGCGAAAGAATGATAGTCCAGTCTCTGTCGATGCTCAAAAATAAATATCGACTCGGCCTTCTTTATTTCGAAAAAGATCCCGCCAATTCCGAAGAAACCTGCGCGGAAATCAAAAGAGAATTAGGATTAAGTCTTGTTGAACCACTCTATTTCCCTTCCAAACCTGAATTGTTGTTCAATTTCTTGTTTCAACATCGTAAGTCTTTGCAAGAAAGGCTTTTCTTTTCTCGTGCTGCCTGCAGGAAAATACGTGCCACCTTGGCGACGTTCAAACCGGATATTGTCATAGCGGACATGATCAGATGCGGTCAGTTCATTGAGGATGAGGATATCCCCAAGGTTCTGGAAATGGACGATCTGCTTTCGGGACGTTACATACGGTTTTCATATAATATGTCTGCTGATGATGACCTGCTGGGAACATTTTATGCGATTTTCCCACGAGCGATAACCCGTCTGGCGAACCGTTATCTGAAACCCATCGTGCTGCGATACGAGGCTCTGAAGATAGGCCGACGCGAGAAAGAGGCGGTCAATCGATTCGATGTAGTGACTCTTGTCTCACCATTAGAAGCGAAGGGGTTGAAAACAACAACGGGGGGGGGGAATATTCATTCAATTCCCCCGACGGTGAGGCGCGTTTCCCCCGGCACGTTATCTAATTGCATTTTTCCCTGCCGATTGCTGTTTTTCGGGAATTTGTTAACCAACCAGAATCTCGCCAGTATAAGATATATCATTGATGAAGTCTTGCCAGCCCTCGAACAACGAGGTTTCAGCTATATTTTCGACATCGCCGGGAGCTATGATGACAGAGCAGTGATGATTACCCAACGAAATCCTCGAGTGCATCTTTCGGGTTACGTGAATTCAGTTGATGATTTGTTTGCGGAATGTCATATATTTCTGACGCCAATAGCGTTTGGCAGCGGGATCAAGACGAAGATACTCGATGCGATGGCGCACGGCATTCCGGTCGTAACCAATGATATCGGGATTGAAGGGATTCCGGCAAACCATGGCAAAGAGTGTCTGATCGCCAACTCACCAGAAGAGATTGCCGCTTCTGTCATCAGGCTTTTCGGCGATGTCGCCTTCATGATGGAAATTTCCGAGAACGGCAAGAAAATGATTGGTAGGTACTTCCTATTCGAAAAGGTTGAACGAGACTATTTGCATCTATTGGCGGGGTTAGCCAGGTAAGTAGGTCGTTGCTGTTAGCGGCCCTGTGTGTGCGGAACTTGCTTGAGGGGTAGACGCTTACGTAGGCTTGGCTGCTGCATTCGGATTTGACAGGTGGGATTTAGGGCTTGCAAGGAATCGAGACACATCACTTTCTCTTTTTCGATGTTGGTTTTGCCGAAATAGCAGGCCGAGGTTGTCACTGTGAAAGAGTGAACTTATCTGGTTTTCTACGGTTGCAATCCCTGTTACAATCTGGCTCACATAACCCTCTTTCTGTACGGGTGGATTTATTGGGAAACAAAGCTTTTTAAGCCAGATCAAGATGTCAAACTAATAATAATCATGGGGTGTTACACGTTTTGCTGGGTACGGAAGTCGAGTTGAAATTATAACTTATTTATACAGACTTGTACCTCAGCAGTTTAGTGTCGTTATCGAATATGTTGAAAGAACAAGCTAAACAATTTACCTTGCTTAACAAGCTTGTCGATGTATTGCTCATATTTATCGCTTTTGCCGTTGCTTATGAGATAAGGAGCAGAATCGGCAGCATTGGCGATTTCTATCACTACCTCTGGGTTTTGCTGGTAATTATCCCCGTCTGGCACCTCTTGCTTTCAAAATACGGGATGTATGCATCGACGCGAACCCATTCCATCCCCAAGCTCATAAGTGATTTACTCAAAGTTCACGTTATCGGCGGCATAATCACCGCATCGTTGATTTATTTCATAGAGCCCGGCGGCTTCAGGCGAATACTGTTCGGCATTTTCATCCTGCTTTCATTCTTACTTCTTACCCTCGGTAAACTGACCCTCAAGCTGATTCTCTCCCATATCCGGCGACGCGGTTACAACTTCAGAAATATTCTCATAGTCGGCACTAACGAGCGTTCGAAACGGTTCATTCATCTGGTTGAGCAGCACTCCGACTGGGGACTCAAAGTAGTCGGGTTTCTCGGAGTGAAAACAAATTCCCTGCCTGACACGTTGTCAGGCTACAAGGTGCTGGGCACCATGCCTCAACTTGTGGACATCTGCAAATCAAACCCCGTTGATGAAGTTGTCTTTTGTCTTTCCCGCCAGTGGGAAGAGAATATCGACGACTATCTGCACGATCTGGAGGAGATGGGGATAACGGTCCGCATGGTGTTGGACCATTATGAGATGCAGATTTCCCGGCGTGAGATGAGCATGTTTCACGATGAGATCCCCATTCTCACGTTTTACAGCAAGAATTTCGATGCCACCCAATTGTTCCTCAAACGGTGCCTTGATTTTTTCGGCTCCACCATAGGGCTGCTTATTACCGGCGCCCTGTATCCTTTTATTGCCTTGGCGATCAGACTTGATTCTCCAGGGCCGATTTTTTTCGGCCAGGAGCGGGTAGGGGAGCATGGCCGCATTTTCAAGTGCTGGAAATTCCGTTCAATGTATGTCGATGCAGAAGATCGCAAGAAGGAGCTTGAGCATCTCAACGAAATGAGCGGTGCCATCTTCAAAATTGCTCACGATCCGAGGATCACCCGGATAGGCAAGTTCCTCCGCAAGACGAGCCTGGATGAGTTGCCCCAGTTCTGGAACGTGTTCTGCGGCGAGATGTCGCTGGTGGGCACGCGACCGCCGACTCCGGACGAGGTGGCCAAGTATGAAAACTGGCATCGACGACGCATCTCGATCCGTCCGGGAATTACGGGGCTCTGGCAAGTCAGCGGACGAAACCGCATCAACGAATTTGATGAGATCGTAAAGCTTGACCTGAAATATATAGATCAGTGGAGCATCTGGCTGGATCTGAAGATTATCTTCAAGACGGTCGGTGTGGTCTTTTTCGGTACAGGGGCACAGTAGGCTATAGACCACCACGTGATGCACGGGCAGGGTACGTGATTTTTAATTGATTTCTCTGCATTTCATGCTAGCATCGGCTCGTAATCGCCAATAAATTCAGCATATAGTGCCGTGTTGAACCGTTCAGATCCCTCTTGAGTAAGTGACCCAATGAATCGTATCCCGCTCGGACTGTTAATCGTTCTGTTCCTCCTTTCCGCTTTCCCCGGGCATGTCTGGGCGCTCGCCTCGAACAACATCCCTCTTGACAGCCCTGTCTATCAATACCTGGACAAACTTGCCGGTTTTGGGTTGATTACCTCTGATACCAAGGGGATAAGGCCATACTCGAAGGCCGAAGCGGCCCGGCTTCTCCTGGAGGCTGAGGCGAATCTCGTGAAAAACGAAGAACAGATTCCCCCGCTGGCGTTCGAGGTTATCAAGCGCATCCGGGAGTTGGTCCCCCGGGAGGCATCCCTGAGGAAAGAGCCGGAAAAGGCGCCTTTGGTAGACTATACGCCGGTGGCTTCCGCCCGGTTGCGGTATGTGTACCTGGATGGAAAGCCCCGCAGTTACAACCGGGATGTGCTCGATCCGGCAAATCAGTCCGCTTTCGGGTTCATCGGCGGGAACCTGAGACCTCAGCCGCCCAGCGTGGCCCACCAGTCCGGAACCGAGGGTACGCCTCTGTTGGAGAATAACGAAGGGGTTGTCTACGGGGACGGGCATAACCTTGAGTTCCGCTGGAGCATGGAAGGGTACCTCGGCCGCTATGCGACCGTGCTGGTGGAGCCGAACGCATTGCACACGGATGAAACCAACCGTTTGAGCCTGCAGAAGGGATATCTGAAGCTCGGGAGCGGCGGGATCGAGTTGGAGGTCGGTCGGGACGCCAACTGGTTTGGGCCGGGCTATCGCGGCGCCACGACCCTGACCACTAATGCCGCCAACTTCGACATGGTCAAGCTTTCAAGCCCTGAACCCGTTGATGTGGGCTGGATCAAGGAGTACCTGGGCGACTTCAAGTATGTCCTGATCGGCTCGCGCTTCGATGCAACGGGGAGTGGCGCCGATTACCGGAAGCCGTGGTTTTTCGGGATGAAGCTCACCCTCAAGCCGAAGCCCTGGTTCGAGATCGGCGCGAACCTGGTGCGCCAGGAGGGGGGGCCGGGATTCACCGGCGATGTGAGTCTGTTCGATCAGATTTTCGGTGGCGCCGATAACGATCATGTGAACTCGATCGCGGGGATCGACTTGCGATTCAGGATTCCCTGGCTGCGCAACACGGAGATTTACGGCGAGTATTCGGGCGAGGATTCGGCGTCGTTCTGGCCGTTTGTGGAAAGCTATGTGGCCGGTATCTTCATCCCCTGCCTGACGCCTTCCGGTCGGGACGACCTGCGGTTCGAGTATTATCGGGGGAGTGTCATGCACTATACCGACTGGCAGTTTCCGGCCGGCTACGTGTATAAGGGGATGACCCCCGGGCATTCGCAGGGGGGGGCGGCAGAGGAGTTTTTCATCCGGTACAGTCACTGGTTCTCGGCCCGCAACTCGCTGGCACTGGAATATTTTCACACCGAGCGGGGACAGGAAGGGCGTCTGAAAGTCAACAGCGCCGGCAGGTATGATCCGGCAAACGGGGTCATGCAGGCTGTTGAACGGAAAGATGCGCTCCGCGCCTTTTGGCGCCTGCCGTTTTACGGTGATGTGGATCTTAACGTGAATTACGGCTGGGAGCGGATTTCCAACGTGGATCTCGTGCCGGGCAGCGACCGGACCAATCAGCTCGCGACCCTGGCGTTTACCTACCGGTATTGATTCCCCCACGATTCCCGGCCATTCCCACTGTCCTGATGAATAATCGCTGCTAGGCTAATGTTCCACCTCATACCCCTTCTTTGCAAGGACCCCTGCCAGTGCAGTCCGCGCCGCCTCTTCCCCGTGCACAAGTTTGATGATTTTTGGCGAGACGGCAATTCCCTCGACGAATTCGACAAGATTCCGCTGGTCGGCATGGGCCGAATAGCCGCTGATGGTGTGGACGGCCGCCCGCAGGGGGTAGGTGCCGCCGTCCAGGTCGATGAAGACCGGGGCGTCGCCTTCCCGGCGCTGTTGTGCCGCCTCAAGGATATCCCTTCCCGGGGTGCCGGCGGCCTGGTAGCCCACAAAGAGGATGTCGGTGCGCGGGTCTGACATGAGGGCTTTCAGGTAGTTCACGATACGTCCCCCTGCGCACATGCCACCGCTGGCGATGACGATGCAGGGACGGGCGGTCTTGCGGAGGTACTCCACCGTGGCCCAATGGTCGGCATGGCTCTCGATGATGGTCATCTGCTCGAACGATAGGGGGTTACGGTTCTGCGCAATGGTTTCGAGCGCTCCTTTGTCCCAGAGCCTGCGCAGCCGGTCATAGACCCGGGTGACGCTGAGGGCCAGGGGAGAGTCGACGATGATTTCCAGGTCGTCCCACGGCAGGCCGGCGGCCGCCTCTTCGGTCCGGTGCCGGCTGATGAGGTCCTCGATCTCGTAGAGCAGTTCCTGGGTCCTGCCGATGCTGAAGGCGGGCACCAGAAGGGCGCCGCGATTTTCAAGCGCCCGGACGATGACCCGGTACAGTCGTTCCCGGCGCTGTTCGCGTCCCTCGTGCTGCCGGTCGCCGTAGGTTGATTCGAGAACCAGGATGTCTGCCCGTTCGGGCGGTGTCGGGTCGGGCAGCAACGGGGCGAAGGGCGCGCCCAGGTCCCCGGAGAAGACAACGATCGTGTCATCCCTTGGCCCGGTGATGGTTGCGGTTTGCTCCGGTTGAGGCGACGGATTGACCGACACCTCCACGTACGCCGAGCCAAGGATGTGTCCCGCTTGCTGGAGCCGCAGCGAAACGGAGCGGCCGTCCCAGCATCCCAGGTGGTGCCACCTGTCGTAGGGGAGGGGGATCAGTCGTTTTTTGACGCTATCGAGGAAGCGGGCGATGAGGTGCCGGTCACGGCTGATGCCGACTTTGACGGCATCACCGAGGACCAGGGGAAGGAGCAGGGCGGATGCCTCACTGCACCAGATGGGCCCTTGGAACCCCGCTCCCAGCAGGTGGGGGATGCGACCGCAGTGATCGATGTGGACATGGGTGAGCACCAGCCCCTTGATCCGCTCAAGGGGAAAGTCGATGAAAGGCGATGTTCTGCCACCTCTGCCGTTGCGGTCGTCATTCCCCTGGAGCAGGCCGCAATCAATGAGGATGGCGGCGCTGTCGGAAATGACGAGCTCGTGGCATGACCCGGTGACGCCGAATTTACCGCCATGATGGATGATCTGCATCGGTTCTCCCCGAAGTTAATCGAATCAGTGTGTAAATCTGTTAATAAATGCCAGGGGAGAAGTCAAGGGCATATGCGCATTTCCGGTTGACTGGAAGGCGAGGTAAAGGTACTAAGGATTATCGAGACATGTCCGCAGCACGCCGTTATTCAGCCGGGCATGGCCGCCGGTACGTCGAGCGGCACCAACGCTGGCCGGCCGCACCAGTATTAACAGCAGCCTGATAGAGGTACGACGCATGAGGATTTGGAAGGCAAACGTTATCGCTTTGTTCACCCTGATTGCCGGTGTTGCCGGCACTGCCAACTCCATTGCGAGGGCGGTCGAGGCCCCCGAGGCCGTGGTGCGCCAGCTCTCCGAAAGCAAGGGTGCGGCGCCCGCCGTTGGTGAGGCTGCCGGACAGCTTTCCCAGCAACAGACGGAGGAAGGTGCGAAGCTGCTGCTCAAGGCCGAACCTGCCGACGGACAGATCGTTCTCACCTGGGCATCGACAACGGCACCCAAGAGCCCGGAGGAAACCCCGTCGAACTATGTGATTCACTACGGTACCGAGCCTAACGCATACGGCAATAAGGTCGACGCGGGTCTCGCCGCCACCTTCAGACTACAGAATCTGACCAATGAGCGGCCCTATTTCGTGAGGGTCATGGGCTATAACGCGGATCGCAAGCTGGTGCTTGCCTCCGAGGAGATGAGGGTTATCCCCACGGCCCTGGATGCGTCCGCTTCGTCCCTGGAGCGTGCTTTTGCCCGCCAGAGCCCGACGCTGCTGGACAAGCTCGAACCGACTCCCCTCAACAGATCTCTCCGCCAGTTCGGGTATGAATTCTTTAAAAACAGTCTCGCAAGTCTTGCCGTGACCGAAAATCTGCCCGTGGGCCCCGACTATGTCGTTGGTCCGGGCGATTCCATCAGAATCGATGTGTGGGGCAGCTTCACCGCCCGCTATGAGCCGACGGTGGACCGCAACGGCGAGATCCTGATCCCGCGCATCGGTCCGGTGAAGCTCTGGGGGCTGACCTACGGCCAGGCGCGGGAAGCCATAGACAAGGCCCTGGCCCGCTACTACAAGGGGTACGAGTTGAACGTGACCCTGGGGAGCCTCAGGACCATTCAGGTTTACGTGGTGGGTGAGGTGGAAACGCCCGGGGTGTACAGTGTCAGTTCCCTGGCCACGGTGGTCAACGCCCTGGCCGCGGCCGGGGGGCCTTCGAAAAACGGGAGCCTGCGGTCGATCAGGGTGTCGCGGCCGGGAGCCGAGCCCCGGTCTGTTGATCTCTATGATATGTTTCTCAACGGCGACCGTAGCAATGACGTGAGGCTGCAAAGCGGCGATACGGTATTTGTGCCGGTGATCGGGCCGGTTGCGGCTGTTGCGGGTGAAGTGCGGCGTCCCGGCATCTACGAGCTGAAGGGCGCGATGTCGCTTTCCCGGCTGGTGGTCATGGCAGGGGGGATCACGGCGGCAGGGGATACGGGCCGTATCCAACTGGAGCGGATCGAGGGGAACAGCGCCCGGGTCGTGCTCGATTATGAGCCCAAGGGGGGCGACTTGGAGGCCGAGCTTTCCCGGGTGGAGTTGAAGGACCGCGACATGGTCACCGTGTTCCCGGTGTTCGATGCCGTGCGCAAGGTGGTCACCCTGGCGGGGAACGTGACGCGGCCCGGTCCCTATCAGTTGAAGGAGGGAATGCGGGTCAGGGATATTCTTCCGGATCCGTCGGCCCTTCTTCCCGAATCGTATCTGGAGTCGGCTGAAATTACGCGGCTTGCCCTTCCCGAGTACCGCCGGGAAGTGGTCACCTTCAATCTGCGGGCCGCAATGCAGGGCGATCCCAAGGAAAATCTCCCCCTTCAGGAGCAGGACACGGTGCGGGTGTTCTCCCGGGCCGACATGCTCGAGAAGCATACGGTGTCCATCAGCGGGGCAGTGCTCAACCCGGGCAGCTATGAGTATTTCCCGCGCATGACGGTGCGCGATCTGGTGACCGTGGCCGGCAGCCCCAAGCGCAATGCCTTTCTGGGCAGTGCGGAGCTGACCAGGATCGATGTCAATGGCGACGGTGCGCGGGCGACCCGTCTGGATATCAACCTCGAGAAGGCCATGGCGGGCGATCCCGACCATAACCTCCCCCTGCAGACCGACGATGTCCTCATCGTCCGGAGTATCGAGAACTGGCTTGAGGCCAGCGACCGGTTCGTAACCCTGCGGGGCGAGGTGAAATTTCCCGGCACCTATTCCATTGCCAAGGGGGAGCGGCTGAGTTCGGTCATCGCCCGGGCAGGCGGCTATACCGAGCGTGCCAGTCTCAAGGGGGCCAAGTTCACCCGCAGGTCGGTACGGGAGGAACAGCAGCGCCGGATGGACGAGGTCATTACCCGGACTGAGCAGGATGTCTACCGCAAGCAGGCTGAACTCTCGTCGGTGGCGGCGTCCCGCGAGGAACTGGAAGCCACCAAGGCCGCCCTCGACGGGCTGTTGAGGAGTCTGGCGAAGTTGAAGACCTCCAAGGCCGAGGGGCGGGTGGTGATCCGGCTCGCCCAGGCCGAGGCGCTTGCACACAGCCCCTATGATCTGGAGCTGGAGGGTGGGGATGAGCTCTACATACCCCCGACACCGAGCGTGGTGTCGGTCATGGGGTCCGTCTACAACCCCACCTCGTTCCTGCATATTGCGCAGAGGGACGTGGCCTATTACCTGGAGCGTTCCGGCGGCGCCACCCGCGATGCCGAACTGGATGACATGTATCTTATCAAGGCTGACGGCTCGGTCTTCAGCAGGCAGCAGTCTTCGTTCGGCATCCGCTGGGACGACTATGCCCGGCGCTGGACGTTCGGCGGATTCCTGTCGTCTCCCCTGGAGCCCGGAGATACGCTCGTGGTGCCCCAGAAGCTTGAGCGAATCGCCTGGATGCGGGAGATCAAGGACATAACGACAATCCTGGCACAGGTAGCCGTAACCGCCGGCGTGATCATCGCGGCAGGCCTCTAGCCGGAATGATTACCCCGGAATCCCGCAGGAAGCTCTACACGGTTCTTCTCGCCGTCTGGGGGGGAACTATCCTTGTCCTGACCCTGATGCCGGCACCCAAGGCGGAACCGCTTCCCTTCCCCGGCTGGGACAAGGTGGAGCATGCTGTTGCCTTTGGCGCACTTGCGTGGTGTGCCGGGCGATTCCTGGTCGTGTACGGAAAATGTGTGCGCCGCTGCTGGCTCTGGGCCTTTGGCGCCACCGTGGCGTACGGCGCCCTGATCGAGGTTGCCCAGGCAACGCTGACCACGACGCGCACCGCCGAGCTGGGTGATCTGGTGGCGGACGCGGTGGGAGCCGGTCTCGTCTGTCTTCTTGCCTCCCGCAAGGGTACTGCCGGGAACAGGGAGGCATAGGAGTGATGGTTCGACACCTTATGGGGGCGATGGTTGCGGCGTCCGTTCTGGTGACGCTCACGGCAGCTACGGCAGCAGCGGAGGATATGCCCTGGTCGGGTGAATTCCTGGGCCGGGAGGCACGGACGCTCCGCGACGAGGCCGCCGCTTTCGTAACGGCACCCTTCGGCATCGATAACGGTGCCCTGTGGGGAACCCTGGCCGTGGCGGGAGCAGTGGGAGTCCTGTCGCAGTTCGACGAGGATATCCGTGACGAGGTGGCAGGAACGCGCGGCCGGACTCTCGACCGGGTCACCGATGCCGGCAGTCTCGTGGGTAACCCGGTCATTCATCTGGGAGTGGCGGGTGCCGTTTACGGTGGCGGACTGCTGGCCGGTTCCCCCCGCTGGCGGGATGCGGGGCTCATGATGGGCGAGGCGGCGCTCCTGGCAGATGCCGCAACGCTGGTGCTCAAGCAGGCCATCGGCCGCGCCCGGCCCCTGACGGGCAAGGGATCGGGGACCTTTCGTCCGTTGTCATTGGAATCAGACTACGATTCCATGCCCTCCATGCATACGGCCAGCTCCTTTGCACTGGCTTCGGTCATCACGTCCACATCCGGGAGCGTGCCGGTAGGTGTCGCATCCTATGCCACCGCCGCCTTTGTGGGGTTTTCCCGCATGCAAGAGGGAAAGCACTGGGCCAGCGACGTGCTCCTGGGGGCCGCCATCGGTGAACTGGCCGGCAGGATCGTCACCCGTTACCACGCCGGCGGCGGAAATCTGGTGCTTGTGCCGGCAGTGGCGGACGGCGCTGCCACCCTTGCCCTGGTAGGGAAATTTTAGGAGGTTTTTCATGCTGTCTGCCGTCATCTTCGATTTCGACGGGATCATCGTCGATACCGAACCGCTTCACTACCGGGCGTTCCAGGCCATTCTCGAGCCGATGGGGTTCGGCTATTCCTGGGAGGCCTACGTGGAGGTCTACATGGGCTATGACGACCGGGACGCCTTCCGGGAAGCGTTCCGGGTGCGGGGCGCGGACCTGGAAGACCGCGAACTCGAAGGTCTCATCGCCCGCAAGGCGGCTGCGTTCCAAGGGATCATCGCTTCCGGCGTCACGCCCTATCCGGGGGTTGTCGAACTGATCAGGAGCATCAGGGCCAGTCGCCCCCTGGCGCTTTGCAGCGGCGCCCTCCGCTCGGACATTCTGCCGATTCTGGAGGGGCTCGGTCTTTCGAATAGTTTTGACGTCATGGTCACCGCCGACGAGGTGTCGGCCAGCAAACCCGACCCGGCCAGCTACGCCCTGGCGGTGCGGCGGCTGACAACGACCTTTCCCGATCGGCAGATCCGGCCGAACACATGCATCGCGATAGAAGACACGCCGGCCGGCATCGCCTCGGCCACGGGGGCCGGGATCGGTGTCCTTGCCGTCACCAACAGCTATCCCGCCGTGCGGCTCGGTGGTGCCCGCAGGGTCGTCGACTCCCTGGCCGATGTGAGCCTTGACGACCTGGTGGCATTGACCGGCCAGGAGTAAGGTTAGCGAGTACAACGCTTCCACCCCTCTTCCCCATGAACCGCCTTCCCGTTGACGACGTCATCCCCGACCTGCTGACGGCCCTTGAGCTGCGGAACGCCGCAGTGCTCCAGGCGCCGCCGGGGGCCGGGAAGACCACCCGTGTTCCCCTTGCGCTCCTTGACGCTCCCTGGCTGAACGGCAAACGGATTATCATGCTGGAGCCGCGCCGGCTGGCCGCGACGAATGCTGCCCGCTGGATGGCCCGCAGTCTGGGGGAGGAGGCGGGCGCCACAGTGGGGTACGCCATCCGCTTCGACCGCCGGGTGTCTGCCCGAACCCGGGTGGAAGTGGTGACCGAAGGAATCCTTACGCGCCGCCTCCAGTCCGATCCGCTCCTTGAGGGGGTCGGTGTCGTGATCTTCGACGAGTTCCACGAGCGGAGCATCCATTCGGATCTGGCCCTCGCCCTCTGCCGCGATGTTCAGGCAGGGCTGCGGGAGGACCTGCGGATCATCGTCATGTCGGCAACCATGGCTGCGGCGCCGATCGCGGCCCTGCTCGGCAACGCACCGGTCATCACCAGCGAGGGGCGAAGCCACCCCGTTGCGCTGCGGCACATGCCGCCCAACGACCGGGAGAACCTCCCCTCGGCCGTGGCGCGTGCCGTCCGGATTGCAGTGCGCGAGTGCGAAGGGGATATCCTCGCGTTCCTCCCCGGCGCCGGAGAGATCAGGCGCTGCGGCCAACTGCTCGCTGACGACCCGCCGCTGCAGGCCCCGCTGGTGGTGCCCCTCTACGGCGATCTGCCGTTCGAGGAGCAGGAGCGGGCGATCCTGCCGGTCCCCGGCCGGCGCAAGGTGGTGCTGGCAACCACCATTGCCGAAACGAGTCTCACCATTGAAGGTGTCCGCGTGGTGGTGGACGGTGGCCAGACCCGGCGGCTGCGGTATGATCCGGCTTCGGGGCTGAACCGGCTGGTCACCGAACGGGTTTCCGCCGCGTCGGCGACCCAACGGGCCGGCCGGGCCGGCCGCCTGGGACCGGGAACCTGCTACCGCCTCTGGCCAGAGCATGACCAGCAGGTGCTCCTGGCGGCAGATCCTCCGGAAATCCTCATCGCCGATCTGGCACCGCTGGCCCTCGACCTGGCACACTGGGGAGTGAGTGATCCGGCGTCCCTTGCCTGGCTCGATCCTCCTCCCCGCGGGGCACTGGAGGAGGCGAGAAACCTTCTGAAGGCACTCGATGCCCTTGACGGTCGGGGGGTGATAACCGAAACGGGACGGCGCATGGCTGAGCTGCCTCTCCATCCTCGCCTGGCTCACATGCTGCTGCGCGCGGCCGAGCGCGGTCCGGCGCCTTTTGCGTGCGACGTGGCCGCGCTGCTCACTGAGCGGGACATCGTGCGTAACGCCGGGGCCGGCCAGGCCGTCGAGCGGGCCGGCTGCGACATGCTCGTCCGGGTGGAGGCCCTTGGGCAGTGGCGGCAGGGAAGAGGGGGAAGGGATCATCAGGTTGATTCTTCTGCCTGCCGGGCAGTGGACCGTGTGGCATCGCATCTTCGGCGCCTGATTGCTCCGGACGGAAAGGGGCGCGCGGTTGCGGATCCGGTCCGGGAAACGGGGCTGCTGCTTTCGTGGGCATACCCCGATCGGATCGCCCAGGCCCGCCCGGGGGGTGAGCGGCGCTATCTGCTGGCCAACGGCAGAGGGGCCCGGTTATCGGAGCGGAGTTCCCTCCACGGGGAGCAGTTGATCGTGGCCTATCTGGTGGAGCGCGGTGAGCGGGGGGACGATCTGATCCGCCAGGCGAGCGCCCTTGATCCGGCGCGGTTCCACGACGAGTTCTCCGGCGACATCATCCGCCGGCGCAGGGTGACCTGGGACGAGCGGGAAGGAAGGGTGAGCGCCCGGGATGAAGCCTGCTACGGTGCCCTCGTTCTGGAGAGCCATCCCGTCTCCGCCACGAGCGATGAACTCCGCGACGCCTTGCTGGCGGGGCTGCGCACCGGTCCGGGCATTGCGGCCCTGGGGTGGACGCCGGCTGCCAGCCAGTTCCGGGCACGGGTCCGCTTTCTTGGCCGGGTCTGCCCCGGCGACGGCTGGCCCGATCTTTCCGATGAACGACTTCTGGAAACACTCGAGGACTGGCTCGGCCCCTTTCTGGGCAAGGCCCGGAGCCGGGCCGACCTGGCGTCTCTCGATCTTTTGCCGCCGCTGAAAGCCCTGCTCTCCTGGGACCAGCTCCGCCGTCTCGACGGGGGGGCACCCACACATCTGACGGTGCCGAGCGGTTCGCGGATTCCCCTGGCGTACGATGCGGAAGGGGCTCCGACCCTGGCAGTGAAGCTGCAGGAAATGTTTGGATGCGCCGACACCCCTGCCGTGGCCTGGGGGCGGGTGCCGGTGGTGGTCCACCTCCTGTCCCCTGCAGGGCGTCCCCTGCAGGTCACGTCCGATCTGCGCGGTTTCTGGAACGGGGCATATCAGGAGGTCAAGAAAGAGATGCGGGGACGCTACCCCAAGCATCCCTGGCCCGATGATCCCTGGAGCGCGGCCCCGACCCGCAGGACCAAACGGGCGGGAGAAGGGTAGCGGGAGTGGTGGCGGCAATCAGTGGTTGGTCAGCAGTATGGTTCCGTCGGCCTGGAGGATCTTGCGGATGGTGTCCGCGGCGCGGGGGGTAGGGGCGGTGCCGATCCGATCGCCCCGGGCGCCGGGCAGATAGGATGATGTGACGTTCATGTCGCCCCGCCAGGCTTCGAAGTGGAGGTGGGGCCCGGTGGATCTCCCCGTGGAGCCGGAGAGGGCGATGGTATCTCCGGCGGAGACGGTTGTCCCTTCAGCCACCGCATTCATGGAGTTGTGGGCGTAGAGGGTGATGATGCCGTCCGGGTGCTCAAGGATCACCATGGTGCCGTAGCCCGGCCGACTGCCCGCAAAGGCCACGCGCCCCGGTGCGATGGCCCTGACCGGGGTCCCCTCGGGCACGGCGATGTCAATGCCCCGGTGTTCGCGCATGGTGCCGTCGATGGGATCGTGGCGCAGACCCACCAGGGAGGTTATCCTCCCCTGGACCGGAGGCGCCGCGGATGCGTCTGGCGGGAACGGGGTGGTCGGGCTGATTGCGGGAGATGCCCCGGTGATGCCGGTCGCCCGCAGGTGGTGCGGAACAGTGCGGCGGGTGACGGGCCGGGCTGCCTTTTTTTCGCGCAGATAGAGCGACGCCTTGCCGTTCATGGGGGCGTCGGTGAAACATTCCACGCCGTCCGCATCCACGAACCGGTAAATGTCGGCCCGTGACCGTTCGGGAGCAGTCACCCCCACCAGCGCAGCGAGCATGATGATACGCACCGTGTGTCCCTGGATCATGATGGCCTCCACTATACCTATCGGCCGGGAACAAGACAAGTTTAACCGGGCGTTGACCGTTTGCCGCTAAAGCCGGGTGCAGTGCTGTCCGGGTTTGGTTCCTTGCCTGGAGTGGCTGATGGCCGGAAGAAAGCGCGGAGCTACCCTGCAAACCATGCCGCTGAAACGGACTTTCGGGCATTTGTGCCCATTTGGTGTGCAGAGGGTATCTTGAAGTGCCTTTATTTTGTGCCACATTTTCCCCGTTTTCTTTCCGATGCCAAGCCATTCTCTTTAACATGCCGAATTTACCAATGGTTTGTATTTTTCTTTCTTCGTGGGCAGACTATTTGCTTTTATATCTTCACCAAAGACGCCGGGGGGATACGCCTTGCTTTTTGGGGGTGGTAAACCTATAATCCTCCAACTTTTCAACTATCCCAAGGGGGTGATGTGTCTTGAAAAAAGTCGAAGCGATTATCAAGCCGTTCAAGCTGGATGAAGTGAAGGAAGCGCTCAACGAAATAGGCATTCAGGGAATCACGGTTGGGGAAGTCAAGGGATTCGGCCGCCAGAAGGGACACACGGAACTCTATCGCGGTGCTGAATACGTCGTGGACTTTATCCCCAAGATCAAGATGGAGATCATTGTTGCCGACGACATCGTTTCCAAGGTGGTCGACACCATCGAGCAGGCCGCCAAGACGGGGCGCATCGGCGACGGAAAAATTTTCGTGACTCCGGTTGAAGAGGTTATCCGCATACGGACCGGCGAACGCGGCGAAGACGCGCTGTAGCATCCTATTCTATCTGTTTTCGAAAGGAGATTGTGTAAATGACGCCACAAGAGGTAGTAAGCTTCGCCAAAGAGAACGGCGCGCTGATGGTCGATTACAAATTCATGGACTTCGTGGGTATCTGGCAACACGTATCCGTGCCCATTTCGGAGTTCGGCGAAGATACCTTTGAGGAGGGTCAGGGCTTCGACGGTTCCTCCATCCGCGGCTGGCAACCCATCCACGCGTCCGACATGATCCTCCTGCCGGACCCTGCAACGGCCAAGATGGATCCGTTCATCGCCGTGCCGACCCTTTCCCTCATCTGCAACGTTTTCGATCCGATCACCAAGGAAGATTATACCCGCGACCCGCGCAACATCGCCCGTAAGGCCGAGGCGTACCTGAAGTCGACCGGCATTGGCGACACCGCTTTCTTCGGCCCCGAGGCCGAGTTCTTCATTTTCGACGACGTCCGGTACGACTCATCAGCCAACCAGTCGTTCTATGTGGTCGATTCGGTGGAGGGTGCCTGGAACACCGGTCGTGAAGAGTTCCCCAACCTGGGCTACAAGCCGCGCCACAAGGAAGGTTATTTCCCGGTTTCCCCCACCGATTCCCAGAACGACCTCCGCAACGAGATGGTCATGGAGCTCCAGAAGGTCGGCATCCGGGTCGAGTGCCAGCATCACGAGGTTGCCTCCGGCGGCCAGGCCGAAATCGACATGCGGTTCTCCTCCCTCGTCGACATCGCCGACCAGCTCCAGTGGTTCAAGTATGTCATCAAGAACGTTGCCTACCGCAACGGCAAGACCGTTACCTTCATGCCCAAGCCGCTCTATGGTGACAACGGCTCCGGCATGCACTGCCACATGTCCATCTGGAAGGACGGCCAGAACCTCTTTGCCGGCGACAAGTACGGTGGGCTTTCCCAGATGGCCCTCTGGTACATCGGTGGTATCATCAAGCACGCCAAGGCCCTGTGCGCCCTGACCAACCCGACCACCAACTCGTACAAGCGTCTGGTGCCGGGTTTCGAAGCTCCGGTTAACATGGCTTACTCCAGCCGTAACCGCTCCGCCTCCATCCGGATTCCCATGATGTCCACCAACCCGAAGGCCAAGCGGATCGAGTACCGGACTCCGGATCCCTCCTGCAACGGTTACCTGGCCTTTGCCGCCATGCTGATGGCCGGCCTTGACGGCATCGAGAACAAGATCGATCCGGGCCAGCCGCTGGACAAGGATATCTACGGGCTTTCTCCCGAGGAGCTCAAGGACATCCCGTCCGCTCCGGGAAGCCTCGAAGATGCCCTCAAGGCCCTGGAGGCCGATCACGAGTTTCTTCTCAAGGGTGACGTCTTTACTCCCGACGTCATCGAGAAGTGGATCGAGTACAAGATGGAAGCCGAGGTCAACCAGGTCCGGATGCGCCCGGTTCCCCTCGAGTTCGCTCTCTACTACGACGTCTAGTTGAGGGGGCAGCATCTGCGGCAAGCGAAAGGCGGGAGCAATCCCGCCTTTCTTTTTTGCACCGGCGGATCAGGCTGCTTCGTTGACTTTCTGTCCCATATCTGTTAGAAATGACCGATTTTACGAGGTGAAAAAGCCCCATTCATGGAAAATTTCTTTCTCAAGCTCTCCATCATGCTCGTGCCGGCACTCATGGCCATCACCTGCCATGAAGTCTCCCATGGCTTTGTCGCTGACCGCCTCGGCGACCGGACGGCCCGTTACATGGGCCGGCTCACGCTGAATCCCCTCAAGCACTTGGACCTCTTCGGCACCCTCATGGTTTTCATCGTCGGTATCGGCTGGGCCAAGCCGGTGCCGGTCAATTTCGGCAACCTGCGCAATCCGAAGCGTGACATGGTCTGGGTTGCGGGCGCCGGGCCCATTACCAACTTCGCGTTGGCCTTCCTCTCGGCCATGGCCATGCGCGGGCTGGCCGCGGCAGGCAGCATGCTGCCTGATAGTTCAGCCCTTCAGATGGCCCTGGATCCGATCGTGCTGATGCTCGCCTTTTCGGTCTACATCAACCTGCTCCTGGGCATTTTCAATCTGATTCCGGTGCCTCCCCTGGACGGCGGCCGCGTGGCCGTGGGGCTTCTGCCCCACCGCCAGGCCGAGCTCCTGGCGCGGTTCGAGCCCTACGGCATGATCGTCATCATTGTGCTGGTTTTTTTCACCAACATATTTGCAAAAGTCATCTCTCCAGTGGTGGATCTGGGCATCAGCATCCTTGCCGGTCCCCAGAGCGGTCTGGTGTACAGTGTCACGCATTTTCTGATGAGATAACGGGTGCGCGGACCCGGGGGCAAAGCGATGATCCCCCGTTGTCCCGTGCCGGCAAGGAGCCTGCAATGAGCAACAAGCGGATAGTAAGCGGCATGAGACCGACCGGCAAGCTTCACCTCGGCCATTTTCACGGGGTGCTGGCAAACTGGCGGGATCTTCAAGAGGAGTACGAATGTTTCTTCTTTGCCGCTGACTGGCATTCCCTTACCACCGAGTACGACAACACCGGCGCGATCCGCGACAACATCCGCGAAATGGTTATCGACTGGCTTGCCTTCGGGGTCGATCCTGCCAAGAGCGTGATCTTCCGCCAGAGCCTCGTGCCCCAGCATGCGGAACTCAACCTGATCCTCTCCATGATCACGCCCGTGTCGTGGCTCGAGCGCAATCCCACCTTCAAGGAGATGCAGGACAACCTCGATGCCAAGGATCTTTCCACCTTTGGCTTCCTCGGCTATCCGGTCCTCATGGCGGCGGACATCATCCTCTACCGGGCGGGAAAGGTGCCGGTGGGACACGACCAGCTCCCCCACCTGGAGATAACCCGCGAAATCGCCCGCCGTTTCAACTACCTCTACCGTGAAGTTTTCCCCGAGCCTGCGGCGCTCCTCACGGAAACCCCCAAGGTGCTCGGGCTCGACGGCCGGAAGATGAGCAAGTCGTACGGCAATTCCATCTATCTCTCCGAGACGGCCGAAGAGACCAGCAAAAAGATCATGTCCATGGTGACCGACACCCAGCGGGTCCGCCGCAGCGATCCGGGCGAGCCGGACCGGTGCGTGGCCTTCAACCTTCACCGTCTCTACGTCCCTGACGACGAACGGGCCGAAATCGTCGAAGCCTGCCGCGGTGCAACGATTGGTTGCGTGGACTGCAAGAAGATCCTTGCCCGTCATCTGGTGGAGACCCTGGCGCCGTTCCGGGCCAAGCGCGTGGAACTGGCGGCCCGTCCGGAACTGGTGGACGAGATTCTGGCCGAAGGAAGCGATCGGGCGGCCCGCGAGGCAACCATGACCATGACCGATGTCCGGGACGCCATCAGACTATGAGCGAAGGGGAAACCCTCACGCTCGGCCTTGAAGGAGCCGCTTCGCCCTACACGGTCAGGCTCGAGGTGTTCGAAGGCCCTCTGGATCTTCTCCTGCACCTCATCAAGAAGAACGAGGTGGATATCTACGATATCCCGGTATCCACCATCACGCGCCAGTACCTTGAGTACATACGCATGATGAAGGAGCTCAACCTGGAGGTGGCCGGCGATTTCATCGTCATGGCCTCCACCCTGATCCAGATCAAGTCGCGGATGCTCTTGCCGGCGCCCGAAGATGAGTCCGGCACAGAGGATGAAGAGGCCGACCCGCGGGCGGAGCTGGTGCGCAGGTTGCTGGAATACCAGCGGTACAAGGAGGCCGCGCTCACCCTGTCCGAACGGGAGTTGCTCGGCCGCGACGTGCATGTGCGGGCCGTAGCGGGGGATGAGCTTGAACCGGCCCATGAGGAGGAGCCGGCAGAGGTGGAGCTGTTCGAACTGATCGAGGCATTCCGGCGGGTTCTCGACCGGGTTTCCCAGGAGAGCTTTCATGAAGTGGGCTCCGAATCGATCACCATTGCCGAGAGGATCAACGATATCCTCACCGCTCTGGAGGGCAAGGAGTCGCTCCTGTTTGACGATCTTTTCCCCGAGGGATTCAACAGGGACTTTTTCATCGCGACCTTTCTCGCCGTGCTTGAGTTGTGCAAGCTGAAGATGGTGCGGGTCGTACAGGCGAGCCGCTACGGCTCCATCTGGATCGCGCCGGCGGTGCCGGATTCGGCGGATGCCGCCGGGGAGTTGACTGATGCACCGGCTTGAGTCCCTTGTGGAAAGCCTGCTTTTCGTTTCAGAGACACCGCTGTCTCTGGATCGTCTCTGCTCGCTGCTGGAAGAGTTTGACCGGGCCGCTATCCGCGAGGCTCTTGATCGCCTGCTGGAACGCTATGGCGGAGAGGGCCGGGGTATTGTCCTGGCTGAGGTGGGTGGCGGATTCCAATTCCGGACTCCCGCCGGCAATGGGGATGTGATCCGGCGGCTCACCAAGGCCCGGCCAGCCCGGTTCAGCCAGTCTGCTCTGGAGACACTGGCCATCATCGCCTACCGTCAGCCGGTCACCCGAGCCGAAATCGAATACCTGCGCGGGGTCGATTCGGGAGGAGTGCTGAAGACCCTGCTGGAGAAGAAGCTCATCAAGATTCTCGGCAAGCGCGATATTCCCGGAAAACCTCTCATCTACGGCACCACCCGCGAATTTCTCGAACTGTTTGCCCTGAGGGACCTGAAGAGCCTGCCGTCACTTAAGGAGATCCGCGAACTTTCCGAGTCCGCGGCATTCGAGCAGCAGGAGGAACTGCCGCTGGCAGCCCCTCCGGAAGAGGGCAGAGAGTAGTAAGTGTGGTATATGTTATATGTCGATGCGTTGCCACAGGGGGCGGCGCGGGGTCACGGGTGCCAAGGAGGATGCCATGGTACGTCAACCAGCAGTGGCCGGACAGTTCTATACCGATGACCCCCGCAAGCTCGAGGAGGAACTCGGCCGCCTGATCCGGCCCGTTCCCGCGCCGCGCCGCGCAACCGGCATCATCGCCCCCCACGCCGGCTACATCTACTCCGGTGCCATTGCCGGCGCCGTCTACGGCTCGATTGCCATCCCCCGCACCGTTGTCATTCTTGGCCCCAACCACCATGGCCTTGGCGCTGTCGCCTCGCTCTATCCCGACGGAGCATGGTTGTCGCCCCTGGGAGAGGTTCCGATCGAGCAGCGGCTTTCCTCGCTTGTTCTCGAACAGGTGCCCCAGGTGGAGCTCGATGCGATTGCCCACCGCTTCGAACATTCGCTGGAGGTGCAGGTGCCGTTCCTGCGCTATCTCAACAGTGACGTTGCCATTGTGCCGATGTGCCTGGGAGGCGGCGGGTATGGCTGGTGTCGCCAGGTGGGGGAGGGTCTGGCCCGGGCAATTGCCGCCTATGGCGAAGAGGTCCTGATCGTGGCGAGCTCAGACATGACCCATTACGAGTCGGCGGAGAGCGCCCGGCTCAAGGACGAGGCCGCGCTTTCGTGCGTGCTGGCGCTGGACGCCGAAGGGCTGTTGAAGGTGTGCCGGCAACGGGGCATAACCATGTGCGGTGTGATCCCGTCAGCGGTCATGCTGGTGGCGGCCCGGGAGCTCGGCGCGTCCCGGGCGGAACTGGTCAGGTACGGAACCAGTGGCGATGTGACGGGGGACAACAGGCAGGTGGTTGCCTACGCGGCGGTTGCGGTCTATTAAGTCTACTCTTCCTTGGATATCCTGACTACCTGCAGAACGCCGGGCATCCGCTCCAGGGTGGGGGCGTCCAGGGTTTCCGTGTCGCCGATGACGCCGATGATGGTCCGGTTGGCGCCGGTGGACTGGTGGATGTCGAAGTTGCGGTTGATCAGATATTCCTTTATGTTCACGAGCGCCTCTTCATCGGCGCTTTTTTTCATGATGATGAGCATTATGGCTCCTTCCTGCCGTCGGATTCCCCGCGGTGCGTCATGATCCGCTCCAGGCGCCGCGATTCGTCGATGACCCGTTCGAAAAGCCGCACGATGGCGCCGTCGTCCAGGGGACCGGAGTTTTCCCGCTGCATCCGATCGAAGATCTTTTTTTCCCGTGTCGGGTCATAGACCGGCAACCCCTTGTCCTTCTTGATGGCGCCGATCTCCAGGGCAAGCCCTGCCCGCCGGTTGAAGATCCTGAGCAATTCGCTGTCCAGCCGGTCGATTTCTTGGCGAATCTGGTCAATGGTCATTGCCGCCTCAGAATTGCTTCTTGATGAAGGAATCGTGTCTGCAGTGGATGTCGTCGCGTTCCGGGTAGTTGATGGTGTAGTGAAGTCCCCGGGACTCTTTGCGCTGGAGCGCGCATTTGACGATGAGCTCGGCCACGGTGGCGATGTTGCGCAGCTCGATCAGGTCGGAAGTGACGGTGAAGTTCCAGTAGTAGTCCTCGATTTCCTCCTGGATGAGGCGGATGCGCCGCAGGGCGCGCTCCAGCCGCTTGTCGGAGCGGACGATCCCCACGTAATTCCACATGAAGCGCCGTATTTCATCCCAGTTCTGGGAGACGACCACCATTTCGTCACTGTCCGTGGCAGTGCCTGAATCCCATCCGGGGATGACCGGGAACTCGAAGTGGTTCTGCCGCAACTCCTCCACTGCGTGCTGAAAGGCGCGTCCGGCATAGACCGCGGCCTCAAGCAGGGAGTTGCTCGCCAGGCGGTTTGCCCCGTGCAGGCCGGTGAAGGCGGCTTCGCCGATGGCATAGAGGTAGCGGATATCGGTTTCGCCGTTGGCATCCACGGCAACCCCGCCGCAGAGATAGTGGGCTGCGGGAACCACCGGGAGCGGATCCTTTGTCATGTCGAGCCCGAATTCGAGGCAGGTCTGGTAGATATTGGGGAAGCGGTTTCTGACGTACTCGGGGTCCTTGTGGGTGATGTCGAGGAAGACGCAGTCATCACCGTGGGTCTTCATCTCGTTGTCGATGGCCCGCGCCACGATGTCACGGGGGGCAAGGTCCTTGAGCTTGTGATATTTTTCCATGAACGCGGTGCCGTCGCGGCGCCGCAGGATCGCCCCTTCACCACGCACCGCCTCGGATATGAGGAACGATTTTGCGTGGGGATGGTAAAGAGTGGTGGGGTGGAACTGCATGAACTCCATATTGGCGATGGTGGCGCCGGCCCGGTAGGCCATGGCGACGCCGTCGCCGGTTGCCACGTCGGGATTGCAGGTGTAGAGATAGACCTTGCCCGCCCCGCCGGTGGCAAGCAGGGTGATCTTGGCGGCGAACGTTCTCACGACATTGTCTTCGATGCCGAGAACATGGGCGCCGAGGCAGCGGTTGGGGGCCACCCGCTTGCGGGTCACTTTCGCCTCGGTGATGAGGTCGATGGCGATATGGTGTTCGTAAATGCGGATGTTTGGGTTTTCCCGGGCCGCCACCACCAGCGCCCGCTCGATTTCGCGGCCGGTGACGTCGTCGGCGTGCAGGATGCGCCGCTGGCTGTGCCCACCCTCGCGGGTCAGGTCGAAGGCTTCGCCGCTGCGGGTAAACTGCACTCCCCATTCGATCAGGTTCCGGATGACCTTCGGGCCTTCCTCCACCACCATCCTGACCACGTCTTCATGGCAGATGCCCGCGCCTGCGACCAGAGTATCTTCCACGTGGGCGTCAAAAGTGTCGTCCTGGGAAAAAACCGATGCGATCCCACCTTGGGCATAGTTGGTTGCCGATTCGGTTACTTCGCGTTTTGTCACTATGGCGACGGTTCCATGACGCGCTGCCTGGAGCGCGAAGGAAAGTCCGGCGATTCCGCTGCCGATGACCAGAAAATCGCTCTCGATCTTCATTGCTTGTCTCCTAGAAGGGAAAGGGAAAGGTAGCTGCGGGGCTAGTGTGTAAACGGCATAACTGGGCGATTATTCTCCCCCGTCTGTGGTTTGTCAAGGTATTTTGGGCGCTTGGACGATGTGTGGCTCCCTTGGGGTTGCATTGGTGAGCGCGTTGGTCTATATTTTGAATGGCTTTACGCAGCGGTGCATGCCATATCCGCTGTGGAGGAGTAATGACAAAGACGTTCACGATCGTGGTGCTGGCAGGGGCGATGATCTGTTCTGCAGGAATCGCACCGGCCCTGGCCGACATCTACCGTTACGAGGACGAAGATGGGGTTGTCCATTTCACTGATGCCCCCACCGATAAACGCTTTAAGGTGTTCATGCGCGACATCAAGCGCGACAAGAAGCTCCGGACCACCTTCCGGTTGGCGAACTGCGTCCGCGACCCCAGGGAGTTCGAGCCGATCATCGATCAGTGTGCCCTTGAATACGGTGTCGACCGTTCTCTGGTGAAAGCGGTGATTCACGCCGAATCGGGCTACAACCCCAATGCCCTGTCCCCCAAGGGGGCCAGCGGCCTGATGCAGTTGATGCCGAAAACGGCCAAGGACCTGAAGGTTGCCAACTCCTTCGATCCCAAGGAGAACATCAAGGGGGGGGTGCGCTATCTCCGCTTCCTTCTGGACACCTTCAAGGGGGATGTGGCTCTGGCCCTGGCCGCATACAATGCCGGCATGTCGCGGGTGGCCCAGTACGGAGGCGTCCCCCCGTACCAGGAAACCCGCACCTATATTGACCGGGTGCTCAGCTACCAGAAATCCTATCAGACGAATTGAGACAACCAATGGCCCCCGAAACCGCCAGCCCCATCTGGAACCTGCCCAATATCCTCACCCTTGTCCGGATCGCCCTGATTCCGGTCATGGCAGTACTGTTGCTTTCTCCCTCGAAAGAGGCGGGCTTCTGGGCGGCTGCGGTCTTTGCCATCGCCTCGGTCACCGACTGGTTGGACGGCTACCTGGCGCGCAAGATGGAGATCGTTACGGTATTCGGCAAGTTTCTCGATCCCATTGCCGACAAGCTGATGGTAATGGCTGCCCTGATCATGGTTCTTCCCTTTGGTAGAATCCCCGCATGGATGGTGCTGGTCATCCTCGGCAGAGAAATCATCATTACGGGCCTGCGCGGCATCGCCTCCACCGAGGGGATCGTCATCCCGGCCAGTGATCTGGGTAAATTCAAGACCATCTTCCAGATCGTGGCCATCCTCGGCATTCTGCTCCACTTCGATTACCACTGGTTCTTCGGCATCGATCATCCCTATCTTTACGTCAACATGCATAACGTGGGGATGTTCTACCTCTGGATCGCCACCATCATCACCATCTGGTCCGGTGTCGACTATCTCGTCAAGTTCACCAAGGTCATCGCCCGCTAGCGGGTGCTATTTATCCAACTGTACCGGTTCGCAGACATTGTCGGCCGAGTTTGCCTCGGCGCCGCACATGAAGCAGGATACCGTGGGGGACGATGTCAGGTGTTTTACCTCGTCCATGAGTCCCTTGCTCTTGAGGACACAGAGATGCCCCTGATGTTTTTCTCCGCAACTGCATGTCGTGTGTTCAGCCATGATCCGTTTCCCTTTCTCTATGGTGCCGTTTTCGTTTGACGTTTGAAACGCCCCCGATGGGGGTGCATTTTTTCACGCAAAGCTGCTGCCTGTCAAGCCGGCATCCCGGAGAGGGCCCTGGCTGGCTCATCGATGCCATTTTTGGCGTTGACAGGAGGTGACAAAACCGGTATAAACCAAAGTCCGATTCGATGATCGGCGGCGTCGCCAAGTGGTAAGGCAAAGGTCTGCAAAACCTTTATTCACCGGTTCAAATCCGGTCGCCGCCTCCAATATGCAAAAGGGGCTAGCTCATGCTAGCCCCTTTTTTGCTTTTGGCTAGGGACCGGCCGTGGAACCTGATGATAAAGGGGGTTTCGGTTTTGCAACGGACGGCTTTTTCTGCTACGATGCCCCATCAATTCCACCAGCAGCAAGGTTTTCCCATGTCCGAACTTACTCCCATGATGCGCCAATATCTGGAGATCAAGGCCGATCACCCGGACGCAATCCTCTTTTTTCGTCTGGGCGATTTCTACGAGATGTTCCTTGACGATGCGGTCAAGGCGTCGCGCATCCTTGACATCACCCTGACCTCGCGCAACAAGGGGGGCGACGGTGCTGACATTCCCCTCTGCGGCGTCCCTTTTCATTCAGCGGCACCGTATATCGCCAAGCTGGTCGAGGCGGGCGAGAAGGTTGCCATCTGCGAACAGGTTGAGGACCCCAAAAGCGTCAAGGGGATCGTCAAGCGGGAAGTGGTCAAGGTGGTTACTCCCGGCCTGGTGATCGACGCCGAGAGCCTTTCTCCCAAGGAGAACAATTATCTGTTGTCACTTTTCCCCGGCACGGCCCGCTGGGGCGTTGCCTACCTCGATCTCTCCACCGGTGATTTCCGCGTAACCGAAACCGATTCCGCCGATGCCGCGTGGGCGGAGGTGGCCTGCGTCAACCCCCGTGAAATCCTGATGCCACTCTCGTTCAGGGACGGCGGGGCGGGGAATGAGCGCCCGGACCTGGCGGCGGGGCGGATGCTCAGCTATATTGACGAATGGGTGTACGATGCCGAGTATGCCGAGCGGATGGTGCGCAATCATTTCGGGGTCGCCTCCGCGGAGGCGGCTGGGTGCGGCGGCATGGACTGCGGCCTCCGGGCCGTTGCCGCGGTGCTCCACTATCTGCAGCAGACCCAGAAGGGGGACGTTCGCCACATCAGCCACCTTCTGGCCTACCGAACCCAGGAGTTCCTGGTGCTGGACGAATCCTCCCGGCGCAACCTGGAGTTGAACGCCACCCTCGGCGATGGGAAGCGGCGCGGCTCTCTCCTCGGTTTGCTGGACCGGACCGTGACGGCCATGGGGGGGAGAAAGCTTAAGCAGTGGATTAATTATCCTCTTGTATCTATTGAAAAAATAAACGAACGGCTTAATGCGGTCGAGGAGTTGACCGCTGATGCCGAGTTCAGGCAGGGAATCCGGGCAGCCCTTGATGGCGTCTATGACCTGGAGCGGCTCAACGGACGGATCAGCCTCGCTTCTGCTTCTGCCAAGGATCTGGTTGCCCTGCGCGCTTCCCTGGTACGGTTGCCGGCGCTTCTCGCCCTCCTGGCGCCGTCAGCCTCAACGCTCCTGGCCAGGCTGCGGGACGGGATCGATCCCCTCGCTGACGTGGAGGAACTCATCGGCCGTGGCATCGTGCCCGATCCTCCCTTTGTTCTCCGTGAGGGGGGGATCATTGCGCAAGGGTACCACCCTGAGCTTGACGAACTGCGCAGCATCAGCCGGGAAGGGAAGGGGTTCATTGCCCGCCTGGAAGCCCAGGAAAAGGCGCGCACCGGTGTTTCTTCGCTCAAGGTCCGCTACAATAAGGTGTTCGGTTACTACATCGAGGTGACCAAGTCGAACCTGTCGGCCATCCCTGACGACTACATCCGGCGCCAGACCCTGGCCAATGCCGAGCGTTTCATCACGCCGGAGTTGAAGGAGTACGAGGAAAAGGTGCTCGGGGCCGAAGACAGGATCGTGGAGCTGGAATACGCGCTCTTCCAGGAGATCCGCCAGCGGGTGGCGGCCCAGGGGGAGCGGATCGCCCGCACCGCGGACCGGCTTGCGGCCCTGGACGTGCTGGCGGCCCTGGCCGATGTGGCCCACGACCATCGCTATGTCAGGCCCACGGTGGACGAAGGGGACGCCATCCTTGTCACCGGCGGCCGCCATCCCGTGGTGGAGGCCCTGAACCGGTCCGAGCGGTTCGTTGCCAATGATGTGCAGCTCGACAACGGGGAAAACCAACTGGTCATTATCACCGGCCCCAACATGGCCGGTAAATCGACCTTCATGCGCCAGGTGGCCCTGATCGTTCTCATGGCCCAGACAGGGTCCTTCGTGCCCGCCGACGAAGCCCGCATCGGCGTGGTCGACCGCATCTTCACCCGGGTTGGCGCGTCGGACAACCTGGCGCGGGGCCAATCGACCTTCATGGTCGAGATGATGGAGACCGCGGCGATTCTGCGCAATGCAACGCCGCGCAGCCTGGTCGTGCTCGATGAGATCGGCCGGGGAACTTCTACCTTTGACGGGGTTTCCATTGCCTGGGCCGTGGCCGAGTATCTGCACGACACGGAGCGGTGCGCGGCAAAGACCCTCTTTGCCACCCACTACCACGAGCTGACCGAGCTTGCGGTGACGCGCAGCAGGGTAAAGAACTGCAACGTTGCGGTGAAGGAGTGGAACGATCAGGTAATCTTTCTCCGCAAGATCGTCGAGGGAGGGGCCTCCCACTCCTACGGCATCCAGGTGGCCCGCCTGGCCGGACTTCCGCAGGAGGTCATCGAGCGGGCCAAAGAGATTCTCCACAACCTCGAAAAGGGAGAGTATGCCGAGGGGGGCATACCGCGTATCGCCCGGGGTAAAAGGGCCGGAACGCCAAAACCGTCGCCGCAGATGTCCCTCTTCGACCAGGGTGATGACCTGCTGCGCCGGCGGATTGCTGGTTTGAATATTGCAGCCCTTACCCCCCTTGAAGCGCTCAATATTCTGGACGAGTTGAAAAGGATGGTCTGAGGTCGTGATGCGAAGCACGCTGACATATGGTTTTTTGTTGGTGCTGATGTCCTGGAGCCTGCTCTTTGTTGCGGATATTCACGCAAAGGAAGGGACCGCCTCGAAAAAGGGTACGGTCACCAAGGAGGCGGCACGAAAGAAGACTTCCGCAGCCAGGGTGACCACGACGAAAAAGACAGGGGGAGCTGAGACGCGAAAATCTGCCCCCGGCGGGGCCGGGACCGCCAAGCCCGCGGAGAGCAACGGCGCAGCGGCTGGCGAGGCACTGGCTTTGATAACAGATGTCCGCTACTGGTCGAACCCCGATTACACGCGGGTCGTCATAACACTGGACCGGGAGGTGCGGTTTGAATCCAACCAGATCAAGCAGCACGTGTCCGACGCGAATCCTTCCCGTATCTACATCGACCTGAACGCTTCGCGCCTCGGTCCCGGCGTGAAGGATCTCTCGGTCGGCGACGGCTTGCTGAAGACCGCCCGGGTGGGTCAGTACCGCGCTGATGTGGTACGAGTGGTGCTCGATGTCGAGAATGTGAAGGATTACAAGGTATTCCCCCTATCGGATCCCTTCCGGATCATCATTGACGTGAAGGGGGTGCGTCCCCTGGAGATCAGCCGTCTCACGGAGCAAATCCAGCCGGCCCCGGCAGTGGCGGCCGAGCCGAAGAAGATCGAGCCGAGGGAAGATAAGCCCCGTGCGGGAGCACGGTTCAAACCGGGCAAAATCAGGCGCATTGTGGTGGATCCCGGCCACGGCGGCCACGACCCGGGCGCTGTGGGCGCCCATGGTACCCAGGAGAAGAACGTAGTGCTGGCCATCGGGCTCAACCTGGCGGAAAAACTCCGTGACGAGCTCGGGATTGATGTGGTCATGACCCGTTCCACCGACGTCTTCATCCCCCTGGAGGAGCGAACTGCCATCGCCAACAAGGTGAACGCCGACCTCTTTGTGTCCATTCATGCCAATGCCTCGCTCAATCGCGGCGCATCGGGCATCGAGACCTACTATCTCAACCTGGCCAAGACCGAGAAGGCCGCGCAACTGGCGGCCCGCGAGAACGGCACGTCCTTGGAAAAGGTAAGTCTCCTCCAGGCGATCCTCTTCGACCTCATGGCCAACTACAAGCTCAACGACTCAGCTCATCTGGCCGAGGAGGTCCAGAAGGCTCTCTACCGCAAGCTCCAGGGACATTATCCGTCCACCAAAAACCTGGGGGTCAAGCAGGGGCCGTTCTACGTGCTGGTGGGTGCCACCATGCCGAGCATCCTGGTGGAAACAGCATTCATCAGCAACGAGGCCGAAGAAGAGCGCCTCAGGGATTCCTCTTATCAGGAACGAGCCGCCGAAGGCGTCCTGGAGGGAATCAAGGCATACATTTCCAGCCTCAAGTAAGCGGCAGTCGGAACACGCACCCTATATTCATCGAGGTGATATGCAATTCGACATTGACCGATACTTCCCCGACACCTTCCAGGAGAGCGGCGACGCCGGCCGGGCATCCTTTGAGGAAAAACGACCGCTCTACCTTGCCGCCAGCAAGCACTTCCTCACCCATTACCGCGAGGAGATCAAGGCCATCCACCGTGGCGGGGCGGCCGGCACGACGGTGGTGAAGCATATCACCGCCATGACCGATACCCTCATCCGCAAGCTTTTCAGGAGCATCACGCGGGACGTGGCCCAGCCGGGACGGGGCCGCGAGCACCTGACGCTCACGGCCATTGGCGGCTATGGGCGCGGCGAACTGAATCCCCATTCGGACATCGACCTGATGTTCCTCTATGGCGGCAAGGATGCCGCGCGGGTGGAGGATATCGCTCAGAAGCTCCTCTATTTCCTGTGGGACATGCGCCTGGATGTGGGATACTCCGTCCGCACGCTGCAGGATTGCGTGGACATGGCCAGCTCGGATCTGACCGTGCGGACGGCACTTCTGGACTCCCGGGTGCTGGCGGGTAGCCGGGTTTTTTTCCGCGAGTTCGAGAAGGTGATGCTGACCCAGATCCTGGCAAAGAAGAGTGATTCGTTCATCCGGGACAAGGTGGCGGAACTGCGTAAGCGGAGGGAGAAATACGGCTCATCGGTCTATCTCCTGGAACCCAACGTGAAGGAGAGCGAAGGGGGCCTGCGGGATCTTCATACGGCCCTGTGGGTCATGAAGATCAAGTACAAGGTGAAGGACCCCAAGGAACTGGTGGTGAAGGGGGTTCTGTCCGAGGATGAGCTGGCCTCCTACCATGAGGCGCTCTCCTATCTCTGGCGCGTCAGGAACGAGCTCCATTTTCTCGCAGGCCGCAAGAACGACCAGCTCACCTTTGAGGCTCAGACGGAACTCGCAGCGTTTTTCGGCTACGAGGATTCGGCGCGCACCCTCGCCGTCGAAGAGTTCATGCGTGATTACTACCTGCACGCCAATCGGGTTGAACACCTGGCCTCATCACTCATTGCCCGCTGCATGAGGAAGGAGGAAGGGGCCTTCAGGATTCTGGGGTACTTTACTCGCCGTCCCATTGGTGACGGGTTTTACATTCTCAAGGGGGAGCTTGTCATCCCCGATGAATCGGTAGTCGAGAAAGAGCCTGCCCGGCTCATGAAGATCTTCGAGTATGCCCAGAAGCACGGCGTGGAAATCAGCGTTGGCGTCAAGTCGCTGATACGCAAGAATCTCCATCTGGTCAATGACAAGTTCCGGCGCAGCCGGGAGGTGAACCAGTCGTTCTTCGCCATCCTCCGCAGTGACAAGGGGGTGCCCGAAACGCTCCGCCTGATGCATCATCTTGAGTTCCTCAACCACTTCATTCCCGAATTCGGCCACATTTACTGCAAGGTCCAGCACGATCTCTACCATATCTACACGGTCGACATGCATTCGCTCTTTGCGGTGGAAGAGATCGTCAAGCTGCTGCGGGGCGAGCACGAAAAGGATCTGCCACTGCTTACCTCGCTGGTGCGCCAGGTAGACAAGCGGGAGCTGCTCCTTCTCGCGGTTCTGTTCCACGATATCGGCAAGGGCGAGGGTGGCGGCCACGCGGAAAAGGGTGCGGCCATGATGCCCACCATTGCCCGGCGCATGGGGCTCTCAAAGGAGGACAGCGGGCGCCTGGAGTTTCTTGTGCGGCAGCATCTGCTCTTCGCTCACATTGCCCAGCGTCGCGACCTCCACGACGAGAAGATGATCGTCCAATTTGCCCGCCAGATGGAAAAGAGCGAAAACCTGAAGATGCTCTACCTGCTGACCTATGCCGACATCAGGGCGGTGGGCACGGATGTCTGGACGGAATGGAAGGCGAGGCTCCTTCAGGAGTTGTACGAGAAAGCCTTTAACGTCCTCGAACGGGGCGATTTCAGGCTTGAAGCGCACAGCGAGCGGGTAAAGAAGGTCAAGCGGAAGGTGGTCGAGCTTCTGGGCGACGAGTATCCCGCCGCCGCGGTCAGGGAAGAGCTGCGCGCCATGACCATCCGCCATATTTTGTCCAATCCCGCGCCCGTCATTGCCGAGCACGTGAAGATCCTCCATGCCCTGGAACCGGGCGGCGTCCTCACGCAGGTGACGCACGTGCAGGAAGGCGGTTATTCGACCTATTCCATCTGCACCTGGGACATCCCCGGCCTGTTTTCCATGATTACCGGGGTCATGGCAGCCAATGGCATCAATATCCTCGGGGCCCAGATACACACCAGCTCCAACGGTAAAGTCCTCGATATCCTTCAGGTCAATTCGCCGCAGGGGTTCATCATAACCGAGGAGCGCCGCTGGAACCGGGTCGATGGAGACCTGCGCCAGATTCTGACCGGAAAGATCCGGGTGGCTTCCCTGGTGGCCAAACGCCAGAGGCCGACGCTTCTGACGGAGCGGCCCAAGCCCCGCTTTCCCTCGCGGGTTGATATCGACAACGAGGTGTCGTCGGACTACACCGTCATCGATGTCTATACCCACGACAAGATCGGGCTGCTTTACCGGATGACGAGCACGCTCACGGACCTGGGTCTCTACATCGGCATTGCCAAGATCTCCACCAAGGTGGACCAGGTGGCGGACGTCTTTTACGTGAAGGATATCTTCGGCCACAAGATCACCAGTGCCGAGCGGCTGGAGGAGATCAGGGAAAAACTCCTGGCCGCGGTTGAGTTGGCTGAATGAACCAGCACCTGGACCTTTTTCTTGGCTATCTGGTGGTCGAGAAGGGGCTTGCCCGCAATTCGGTGGAGTCCTATGCCAGGGACCTGAACCGTTATCTGGCTTATGTCGAGCAGCACGCGGGAGCTGATCCTGCCGCTGTCCGCCCGCTTCATGTGGCGGATTTCCTGGCGCACCTCAAGGAGTCGGGACTCGGCGCCAGGAGCCGCGCCCGCGCCCTGTCCGCAGTACGGATGTTTCACCGCTTCCTGCTGGTGGAAGGATATGCCGAAACCAATCCCACCAGCATCATCGAGGCGCCCCGCGTTCTGGCCAAGCTGCCCCAGGTCCTGACCGGCCGGGAGGTGGAGATGCTTCTGGCCGCGCCGGCCGGCAATGCCCCCATCGAGGTGCGGGACCGAGCCATGCTGGAGCTGCTCTACGCGACGGGCCTCCGGGTTTCCGAACTGGTGGGTCTGCGCACGAGGGATGTGAACACCTCGGCCGGTTACCTCATGGCCGTGGGCAAAGGGGGGAAGGAACGGCTGGTCCCCATGGGCGAGGCGGCCTGTGCCGCCGTAGCGCTCTATCTTTCCTCGGCCAGGACGCAACTGGGCCGGGGCGGGGAGAGCCTCTTTCTTTTCCTCAGCAGGCTCGGTGAACGGATGACTCGTCAGGCTTTTTGGAATATACTAAAGAAACGCTCAAGGCAGGCCGGCATTCTGAAGGGAATTTCGCCCCACACGCTCAGGCACTCGTTCGCCACCCATCTGCTCGAAAACGGAGCGGACCTGCGGAGCGTGCAAGCCATGCTCGGCCATGCGGATCTCTCAACAACCCAGATTTATACCCATGTTACCCGCAAGCGGCTGAAGCGTCTGCACGAGCAATTTCACCCGCGCGGCTGAAATGCCGGTCAGGGTGTGGAGATGGTAACGTGAAGTGAAATCCTGATCCTGTGATGAAAGGAACTGACATGAAGTACATTGTGTTACTCGGAGATGGCATGTCCGACGAGCCGATGCCGGAACTGGGCGGGAAAACGCCGCTCCAGGCGT